>CAUOMQ010000044.1:0-16050 GCA_963456805.1 uncultured Neisseria sp.
CATGGATATTGTTTTCACACATCCATATAGGCTGCACTTAATAAGCTTGGCGTAGCAACTGTATTTTTGCCCGACGGGGTGAAAAATACAGTTGCTACGCTTGCTTATTGGAGCTTGATCTGACTTGAGTTTGTTGTTATATTTACAAAAATTAATAATGCTTATCAAAAGGTGTGCTATGGAAGTAATTATTTTAATAGTTGTAGTTGTAGTCATTGTGGGTATTGTAAATGGAAATAAAGCAGAAAAGGAAAAAGAAAAAGCAAGGCAGGCTTATATTTCTTCTTTAGAAAAATTGAAGGAGAATCCAACAAATCCCAATCTAAAACAAAGAACATTACAACTTGGGCGAGATTATTCCAACTTAACTCGAAATAAAGAAGGGGTAGCACTCTTTGATGAGGTGGCTTTAATGAATGACATTAATGCAGCTTGTGCAGCAGCATCAATATCTGGATTAAGCCATGGTGTGTCATCCTCATCTACTATCCAGGAAAAAATTAGTACTTTGACTTCATTGTATGAACAGGGTGTGATAGATGAAGCAGAGTTTCAACAACGTAAAAAACAGATTTTAGATAATCTTTAATCAGAACATCCCTTAATAATCAAAGGTCCCTTAATTTAAGGGACCTTTTAAGTTTATAAGCAAACTCACTTTAATAAGTAAACTTACTCCGCCCCAAACAACAACCCCTCCTTAATCCCCCGAATCCTATCCCTCAACACAGCCGCTTCTTCAAACTGCAAATCTCTAGCCGCCTGCTGCATGGCTTTTTCGAGTTTGGCGATTTCTTTAATCGCGTCTTCTTCGTTGTGGATTTCGCCGACTTTAACTTTATTTTTGCCTTTCAGACGACCTTTGCCGCCGTCGTCTTCGTGGTACACGCCGTCGATGATGTCTTTGACCTGTTTTTTAATCTGCTGCGGTACGATGCCGTGTTCTTCGTTGAATTTAATCTGTTTTTCGCGGCGGCGTTCGGTTTCGTCGATGGCGGCTTTCATGGAGTCGGTAATTTTATCGGCGTACAGGATGGCGACGCCGTTCACGTTGCGCGCGGCGCGGCCTATGGTTTGAATCAGGCTGCGGTGGGAGCGCAGGAAGCCTTCTTTGTCGGCGTCGAGGATGGCGACGAGGGAGACTTCGGGGATGTCCAAGCCTTCGCGCAAAAGGTTGATGCCGACAAGTACGTCAAACAGGCCGAGCCGCAAATCTCTAATAATTTCAACGCGCTCGACGGTGTCGATGTCGCTGTGCAGGTAGCGCACTTTGATGCCGAGTTCGCTGTAGTAGTCGGTGAGTTGTTCCGCCATGCGTTTGGTGAGGGTGGTAACGAGCACGCGTTCGCCTTTTTGGATGCGGTCGTTGATTTCGCTCATTAAGTCATCGACTTGGGTGGCGACGGGGCGGATGATGATTTGGGGGTCGACCAGCCCGGTGGGGCGGACGACTTGTTCGACCACTTGTCCGGCGTGTTCTTCTTCGTATTTGGCGGGGGTGGCGGAAACGAAGACGGTTTGCGGCATGACTTTTTCAAATTCGTGGAATTTGAGCGGTCGGTTGTCGCGGGCGGAAGGCAGCCTGAAACCATAATCCACGAGGTTTTGCTTGCGCGATGCGTCGCCTTTGTACATGCCGCCGATTTGGGTAACGGTAACGTGGCTTTCGTCGATGAACATGATGGCGTTGTCGGGCAGGTAGTCCATCAGCGTGGGCGGCGGTTCGCCTTCTTTTTTGCCGGAGAAGTGGCGGGAGTAGTTTTCGATACCTTTGCAGAAGCCCATTTCGTAGAGCATTTCGAGGTCGAAACGGGTGCGCTGTTCGATGCGTTGTTGCTCGACGGGGCGTTGTTCGCGGGCGAAAAATTCGATGCGTTCGCGCAATTCTTCTTTGATGGACTCGCAGGCGCGCAATACGGTGTCGCGCGGGGTAACGTAGTGGCTGGACGGGAAGACGGTGTAGCGGCCGACGCGCTGGTGCAGGCTGCCTGAAAGCGGGTCGAACATATCGAGGCGGTCGATTTCGTCGTCAAAAAGGCTGATGCGCAGGGCGTTTTCGGAGCTTTCGGCGGGGTACACGTCAATCACGTCGCCGCGTACGCGGAAGCTGCCGCGTTTGAAGTCCAAATCGCCGCGTTCGTACTGCATGGAAACGAGCGTGGCGATGATGTCGCGCTGCTCGATGGTGTCGCCTTCTTTGACGGACAACACCATTTGTTGATATTCGGTCGGGTCGCCGATACCGTAAATGGCGGACACGGTGGCGACAATAATCACGTCGTCGCGCGTCATCAGGTTTTTGGTGGCGGAAAGGCGCATCTGTTCGATGTGTTCGTTGATCGCGCTGTCTTTTTCAATGAACAAATCGCGGCTGGGCACATAGGCTTCGGGCTGGTAATAGTCATAATAAGACACGAAATATTCCACCGCGTTTTCGGGGAAAAACTCGCGCATTTCGGCGTAGAGCTGGGCGGCAAGGGTTTTGTTGTGCGCCATGATGATGGCGGGGCGGCCGCTTTGGGCGATGACGTTCGCCATGGTGTAGGTTTTTCCCGAACCGGTTACGCCGAGCAGGGTTTGGTAGGCCAGGCCGTCTGAAAGCCCTTCGAGCAGGCCGGCAATGGCGGTGGGCTGGTCACCGGCGGGTGGGAAGGGTTGGTGGAGTTTGAAGGGGGAATTGGGGTATTGGATGACTTCCATATTGCCGCCTGTTTTCGGTTCGGGGAAAAGGGAAATTATAGCAAAAAGGTCGTCTGAATATTTTCAGACGACCTATCTATTTCTTGATGGTAGGCAAGTCAGAACAAAGGTAATGCCAACCCGATTTCCACTACGCTATAATAGCGGATTCCCATTTTAGCCTAAGAGCAACTGCCATGAACGATTATCCCGATACGTCGTCTGAAGACCGTGAAGTCAGCGCGTTGTCGCTGCCGCCGCATTCTATGGAGGCGGAGCAATCCGTTTTGGGCGGTCTTTTGCTCGAGAATTCGGCTTGGGACAGAATCGCCGATGTGGTTACCGGTGAAGACTTCTACCGACACGAACACCGCCTGATTTTCCGCGCCATCGCCAATTTGATTAACGAAAGCCGTCCTGCTGACGTGATTACCGTTCAGGAAAGTTTGGAGCGTAACGAAGAATTGGAGGCGGCGGGCGGGTTCAATTACCTGATTACTTTGGCGCAAAACACGCCGTCTGCTGCGAATATCCGCCGCTATGCCGAAATCGTGCGCGAGCGTTCTATCATGCGCCAGCTTGCTGAAGTCGGTACCGAAATCGCCCGTAGTGCCTACAATCCGCAAGGCAGGGATGCGGGACAGCTTTTGGATGAAGCGGAAAACAAGGTGTTCCAAATTGCGGAAAGTACCGCCAAGTCCAAACAGGGCTTTCTCGAAATGCCTGCGCTTTTGAAAGAAGTGGTCGAGCGCATCGACATGCTTTATTCCCGCGATAATCCCGATGAAGTGACCGGCGTGTCAACGGGGTTTATCGATTTGGATAAAAAAACCTCAGGTCTCCAGCCGGGCGATTTGATTATCGTGGCAGGTCGTCCGTCTATGGGTAAAACTGCCTTTTCGATCAATATCGCCGAACATGTTGCCGTAGAAGGCAAGCTGCCTGTCGCTGTGTTTTCGATGGAGATGGGGGGCGCGCAATTGGTGATGCGTATGCTGGGTTCGGTGGGCAGGCTTGATCAGAGCGTTTTGAAAACAGGCAGATTGGAAGATGAACATTGGGGTCGTCTGAATGAGGCTGTGGTCAAGCTTTCCGATGCGCCTATGTATATCGACGAAACACCGGGTTTGACCGCACTCGAACTGCGCGCCCGCGCCCGTCGCCTTGCGCGCCAGTTCAACGGAAAATTGGGCTTAATCGTGATTGACTACCTGCAATTAATGGCAGGCTCAGGACGTTCGGACAACCGCGCCTCAGAACTCGGCGAAATTTCGCGCTCCCTCAAAGCCTTAGCGAAGGAGTTGCAAGTTCCCGTCATTGCCTTGTCGCAGTTGAGCCGTACCGTAGAGCAGCGTACCGACAAGCGCCCAATGATGTCCGACTTGCGGGAGTCCGGTGCCATCGAGCAGGATGCCGACCTGATTATGTTTATGTACCGCGACGAATACTATAACCAAGAATCGCCTATGAAAGGCCTTGCGGAATGTATTATCGGTAAACACCGTAACGGTCCCGTCGGGAAAGTATTCCTCACTTGGATGGGGCAATTTACCAAATTCGACAATGCAGCCTACATTCCCGAATCCGCATTGATGGAAGATTGAGACAAATCAGTCTAAAAACCAAGCAAATTTCATATTTTATTAGGCAATTCATCCCAATATCGTTTAGAATGAGCCAAACCGCATAATTACCGGCGATAAAAACATTCTAAGCCGGATGATAAAACACATTACTTAACTCTAGACGTTTTTACTACTCATGTACGCACAACAAAAAGGTTTTACCTTAATCGAATTGTTGGTCGTGATCGCTATTACCGCCATCATGGCCACCATCGCCCTTCCCAATATGAGCGAATGGATTGCCTCCCGCCGCGCAGCCAGTCAGGCAGAGCAGGTGGCAAACCTCTTGCGTTTCGCACGAGCCGAAGCAGTCCGCCTCAATCTCCCTGTCTATGTCTGTCCCGTACAAATCAGAAAAAACGGGATTCCAGACAATAAATGTGATACCAAATACAATCAAAGTGGCATCTTGGCCTATGCTGATAAGAGTGGTGATGTTAACTACAATGATGATAGGGCGGATATTTTCCTGCGCACTATTGTATTGAACGCTAAGGACGCGAATAAAGTCACCTATCAATTTGACCATGTAAAATTTGGTGGCAAAGATTCTGATTCACAGCCTGTTTTCTTCGCATTCCAGCCGAATGGTACTTTTGGCTATTCTGTCAATAAACCCAGTCAAAAATCTAATTTTACATACTCAGATGGTTATATCAAGATTAGTATGACTGATAAAGCTGCAACGACCGAAGAAACTAGAAAATCTCGTGCTAGTATCGTTCTTATTGACAGTAGCGGTCGTGTTGAAATCTGCGCCAAATCAGATTCACGCCCTCTCTGCCAATATTCTGAACCTCAAAATTCTGAATCACAAAATTCTGAATCACAAAACTAAAAAACGCTATCTTATGAAATACATGACATTACATACAAAAGGTCGTCTGAAAACGAACGGATTGAGTTTCGCCAAAACGAGATCGGTAAGTTCCTCTAAGCCATATCAATCAGGCATGACTTTAATTGAAGTTTTGGTTGCCATGTTTGTCCTAGCAATCGGCGTACTCGCGCTACTTGCGATTCAGCTGCGTACCGTTTCCAGTGTACGCGAAGCGGAAGGGCAGACTATCGTATCGCAACTTACTCAAAATTTGGTGGAAGGGATGCTGATTAATCCTAGACTTGAAAAATGCGATACTCATCAAACGGGAGCTACCAAGAGTGGGCGCGATAGAGGGTGGTGTAAGAATTATAAGGATTATTACACCACATACGGTGATTCCTCTACTGAGCCGTTGAAAAAAGGACCGCTGAAAGAGAGTATGAAAAAAGAAGAGTTGGCTAAAGCACAGCTTGGTAAATTTCATGATGAACTGAAAGCAGCTCTTCCTGACTCGGCTTTCTACTATTCAGTATGCCAAGATAGTTTGAATAAGGAGCCTACTTATGACGGGGCTTTTCACGAAAATTGCGATAAAAAAGCAGGTGCTGATACCGTTATCAAAGTATTATGGCTTAAAGATTTGGAAGGCGGTAAAGCCGCAAGTGATGTCAAAACATATGAAGATTCCATCATTTACACCTACCAAGTACGCGTAAGGGAAAAATAATGAATAATAAAAACCGCTCACACATTCCGGTCAAAACAGGCATGCAAGGCTTCAGCCTGATTGAATTCCTTGTGGCAAGCGCATTGAGCATGATAGTCCTGTTGGCAGTCAGCTCCAGCTATTTCACTGCACGCAGTTTGAACACTGCTGCCACAGCGCGCTTAAATGTTCAGCAGGATTTGCGCAATGCGTCAAATCAAATCGTACGTGATGCCCGTATGGCAGGAAATTTCGGCTGTTTCAATATGTCGGCCTATGATGCCCAAGCCGTTATCGCTGACTCTGGCTCCAAAGATTTTCTCAAACTTAAAGGTAGTGGAAAAATGCTTCCTGCCGTCAGAGAAGTCAGAGAAACAGATTCTTTAGGTGTGACTGACTTTAAACAGATCGGTAAGGCGTTGATTTTCCAATACGGCATAGATACCGCATCACCAGACGCGAAAACAGTAGTGGCCAGCAGCTGCACAAATATTACCAAACCGGGAAAACAAATTACTGATAGTAAAGCAGCTTTAAAAACAGATGGTTCTCAAGCGGGCAATATCTCCATAATGAAACATGAGGTGAATGCCTATGCTGTCGGTACTGCCGGAGGGCAAAAGGGTCTTTACCGTTTCCAATTGACAAAAAACGGTGAGTGGAGCAATCCGCAGTTGCTGATTAAGGGAATTGAAAGTATGAGTATTCATTACTTTTATACCCAAAATTGTCCTGAAACATTTGAGGAAAGTGAAACGGCATCTGCGTCTGCACCTACTCCAACTCCTGCCGGAAATGCTCAGAAGCAGGAGGATAAGACAAAAGATGAAACATTTAAATATATTACGACACTGTCTGGTGATGAAACTCCAGCCTCTATCGAACTCCTGTTGAACAGCGGCAGTATTAATGCTGGCGGAAGCAATGATGAAAACAAAGTTCAACTCTATCAAATCAATGCAACTGTACGCGGAGGAAACAAATGCGCAGACCGATTACTCTAAACCATCCTGCTAAAGCCTCCGCACAAAAAGGCTTTGCATTATTCATTGTCTTGATGATCATGATCGTCATCGCCTTGCTCGTCGTTACTGCGACCCAGTCCTATAATACCGAGCAGCGAATCAGTACTAATGATGCTGACCATAAATTTGCTACTACACTTGCTGAGGCGGCATTACGCGAAGGTGAGGACTACATCTATTCTATTGAAGAAGGCACGCAGATTTTTAATGATCAATGTTCCAAAGGGCTTTGCAGAGCTAAACAGCTTAGTGTTAAAGAATACACTACCCCAACTGGTATTATTGATGTTAAAGGCGAGGCAGATCTGAGCAAAGTTGAAGAAGCTTGGAAAAGAAAGCATGCAGAATGTCTTGATTCACATTCTAAGAAAGAAACAGAATGTATCAATGTTAATGGTAGAGAGTATCCGATTGATAAAAATAGCGGGGCTAAAAAGCCTCCCCGCTACATCATCGAATACCTAAGCACTAATTCTACCGACAACCGTACCATTTATCGCGTCACTGCTAAAGCATGGGGAAAAAACGAAAATACGGTAGTTATGCTGCAATCTTATGTAGCCAACGAATAAATAGATAAAATCATGAATACGTCTATCACTAAATTTCAAGGGTTTACGCTGGTCGAGATGCTGATTGTCATTGCTATTATCGGCATCCTCAGCACTATCGCTTACCCTTCCTATATCCATTACATTGAACGCGGCTATCAATCTCAGGCGCATGCTGAATTGGTTATCATCAATAATTCCTTGAAAACCAAATTGGTCAAAAATCCCGCCCTCAAAATGAAAGATGAAATTGAGGGAGATACAGGGTTTTTTAAGAAATATCAGGCTACATCTGAGGTTGCGGCTAAATATGATTTCAGTGGCGCAATGAAAGATAAGGACTCTAAACACAGCAGAGCATATTATCTTTTTGCTACCCCGAAAAGTGGGACGAATTACAAACTTTCCGTTTGGATGGATAGTTTGGGTAATGCCTACAAATGTACCGATGCAGAATCGGCCAAAGCCAAGTTAACAACTAAAAACGGTAATACTGGTTGCGAACCTGTTTCAAATAAAAAGTAGAGAAAAACAGTTTATTCCCTGCTAAAAAGGTCGTCTGAAATGGTGTTTTAGGCTTTAGAATAGATTAAACTGCACTTTAGTAGGTTCACTAAAGTGCAGTTTTTTATGGTGTAACGTACTTTACCCTACAGCTAGATTTTCAGATGACGTTTTTAAGCGAATCTTTAGCCGATGATATTGGAAGCGTTCAACCATACTGCTTGGTCGCTATCGAATTTTGCAAATACGGTATTACTGCTTGCACCTGCCGCACGATAAGCAAGAGTTTGTTGATATGAATCGAACACGAGATAAGAACGGTCGGCATCGTAATAAGCAGGGTTTCTAACAAACATCTCTGACCAGCTCAAATTTGCGCTGTTGCCACTCAGCAGAGAACGCATAGCAGATAGGTCGAGTTTGTCCATATCAGAGTTAAAGTCGGTTAAACGATCGATACTGCCTTCACGGATATCTGATGCGGTAAAGGCAACGGTGTCTTTGCCTGCACCTGTGATGATAGTGTCGCTGCCTAAACCGCCTGCAAGATAGTCATCACCGTCCCCACCGTTGAGATAGTCATATCCATTGCCGCCTGACAGTGTGTCGTCACCGCTCATGCCATACAAGGTATCATTGCCTTCTTCGCCACTCAAGCGATTATGCCCGCTGTTGCCTGTCAGGGTATTGTCGCCATAATTGCCAATGCCGAAGATGTTGTTGCTGCCTGTCAAAGTCAGGTTTTCGACGTTGGTTGGAGCGGTATAGGAAACGCTGCTGTAAATGGTATCGGTACCCTCGAACCACCGCTCGGTGACAGTATCATTTATATTGTCCACATGATAGATATCATTTCCATATCCGCCGCTCATGCTGTCTACGCCGCTGCCACCGTCTAAAGTATCGTTACCGTATCCACCATCGAGCAGGTCGTTTCCTTCGCCTCCTTGTAGCACGTCATCTCCGTTATCTCCGTAAAGATAGTCACGATCATCGCCACCCATCAGCAGGTCGTTACCGTCCATGCCGTGTAGCGTGTCGTTTCCACGACCACCGCTTAAGTGGTTGTTGCCACTGTTGCCTATCAGGGTATTGTCGGAGTTGTTACCGAAACCGTAATTGTTGCCGTAGCCTGTCAAAGTCAGGTTTTCGACGTTGGTTGGAGCGGTATAGGAAACGCTGCTGTAAATGGTATCGGTACCCTCGAACCACCGCTCGGTGACAGTATCATTTATATTGTCCACATGATAGATATCATTTCCATATCCGCCGCTCATGCTGTCTACGCCGCTGCCACCGTCTAAAGTATCGTTACCGTATCCACCATCGAGCAGGTCGTTTCCTTCGCCTCCTTGTAGCACGTCATCTCCGTTATCTCCGTAAAGATAGTCACGATCATCGCCGCCCATCAGCAGGTCGTTGCCGTCCATGCCGTGTAGCGTGTCGTTTCCGCGACCACCGCTCAAGCGATTGTTGCCGCTGTTACCTATCAGAGTATTGTCGGAGTTATTGCCGAAACCGTAATTGTTGCCATAGCCTGTCAGTGTCAGGTTTTCGACGTTGGTTGGGGCGGTGTAGGAAACGCTGCTGTAAATGGTATCGGTACCTTCTCCCCACCATTCAGTAACCGTATCGTTCACATTATCTACATAGTAAATATCATCTCCGTATCCTCCGCTCATGCTGTCTGCACCGCTGCCACCGTCTAAAGTGTCGTTGCCGTATCCACCATCGAGCAGGTCGTTTCCTTCTCCTCCTTGTAGCACGTCATTTCCACTACCTCCGTAAAGATAGTCGCGATCATCGCCGCCCATCAGCAGGTCGTTACCATCCATGCCGTGTAGTGTGTCATTACCACGACCACCGCTTAAGCGGTTGTTGCCACTGTTGCCTATCAGGGTGTTATTTGAGTTGTTGCCGAAACCGTAATTGTTGCCGTAGCCGGTCAGTGTCAGGTTTTCGACGTGTGTCGGTAAGGTAAAGTTTGTATCGGCGTAAACGGTATCGTTGCCTTCATATTCATATTCAACGATGGTGTCACCTGCGTTTTTACTGTGGTAAACATCATTGCCTAAGCCGCCGTAGAATACGGTATGCCCGAGACTGCCATATAAAACATCATCGCGGGTCGTGCCTTTAATGACGACGGATTCATTGTTTGCTACGTTATAGTATAAAGGGTGCAATGTATTGGCCATAATGGCTCTCCTTGTGAACAAGTTGCTGGGAAAATAAATATATCTATTTGACATTAATAGATTTTTTGATTGTATGTATGATGCGGATTGTATCGGGGAATAATATGATGGAAAAGATATAATAATTTACATTATTGTTTTATATATTAATTTAAAATATGAAATAATATTTAATAGTATTTTAATGTTGAGGGGGTGGAAAAACGAAAAGGTCGTCTGAAAATCAGTTTTCAGACGACCTTTTGTTGCTATCCGTAACGAATCATGCTTTATGCGTCGTTTCCCCAGTAAAAGCAGATTCGTTCCAAATGGTCTGTTCTTTTTAGCAAATCTTTAGCCGATGATATTGGATGGGCCCAACCAGACGAAATCGAATTTGGCAAATATGGTGCTGCTGCTTGAACCTGCCTCACTATAAGCAAGAGTATGCTGCTCTGTATCGAAGATGAGATAAGGACGGTCTTTTTGGAGAATGACCTCAGGGTCTTTTTCAACGAACATCTTTGACCAGCTCAAATTGGCGTTGCTGCCAGTCAGCAGTGAACGCATACCAGATAGGTCGAGTTTGTCCGTATTAGGGTCAAATTCGACCACGCGATCTATACTGCCTTCACGAATATCTGATGCAGTAAAGGCAACGGTGTCGTTGCCTTCACCTGTGATGATGGTGTCGCTACCCGAGCCGCCTGCAATATAGTCATCACCGTCTCCACCGTTGAGATGGTCATTTCCATTTCCGCCTAACAGGGTGTCGTTGCCACCCATGCCGTACAGGGTATCATTGCCGTCTTCACCGCTCAGACGATTATCCCCTTTGTTGCCTGTCAAGATATTGTCATTATGGTTGCCAATACCGAAGATGTTGTTGCTACCTGTCAAAGTCAGGTTTTCAACATTTGCTGCGGCGGTGTAGGAAACGCTACTGTAAATGGTATCGGTACCTTCTCCCGATCGCTCGGTAACTGTGTCATTTACATTATCCACATGATAGACATCATTTCCATCCCCGCCGGTCATCTTGTCTACGCCGTAGTCACCGTCTAAAGTATCATTTCCGTGTCCACCATCAAGTACATCGTCGTTTCCACCACCTTCTAGGATGTCATCTCCGTTACCTCCGTAAAGACGGTCGTACCCCCCGCCACTCTGCAGAAGGTCGTTACCGTCCATGCCGTAGAGCGTGTCATCTCCGCCTAGATAATCGAGCAAGTGGTTTTTGCCACTGTTGCCTGTCAGGATGTTGCTTTCTTCGTTGCCATAACCGTTGATGTTATCGTTTCCTATCAGCGTCAAGTTTTCGACGTGGCTATTGATAAAGTAGGAAACGCTGCTGTAAACGGTATCGGTACCTTCATCAAGATATTCTTCAACTTCATCGTACCAATTATCAACATAGTAGATATCATCCCCCTGGTCACCACGCATGAAGTCTACTCCACTACCACCGTTTAAAGTGTCGTTGCCATCTCCACCCACAAGGCCGTCGCGACCATGTCCGCCCTCGAGCCAGTCGTCGCCATCTCCACCATAGAGCCAGTCGTCGCCATCTCCACCATAGAGCCGGTCATCGCCATCTCCAGCATAGAGTGAGTCCTTGCCATCTCCACCATAGAGCGAGTCGTCGCCGTCACCGCCTAGCAACAGGTCGTTACCAGCCATACCTTCTAGCTTGTCATTGCCGCGACCGCCGCTCAAGCGGTTGTTGCCGCTGTTGCCTATTAGAATATTGTTGGAGTTGTTGCCAAATCCAAAGGTGTTGCCGTTGCCTGTCAGTGTCAGGTTTTCGACGTGTGTCGGTAAGGTAAAGGTTGTATCGGCGTAAACCGTATCATTGCCTTCATTTGCATATTCAACAATGGTGTCGCCCGCGTTCTTACTGTAATAAATATCGTCGCCCAAGCCGCCGTAGAATGTGGTATGTCCGAGACCGCCATGTAAAACGTCATCGCGGGGCGTTCCTTTAAGGACGTCTGATTTATTGTTTGCTGCGCTGCGGGATAAAGAGTGCAATGTATTGGCCATAATGGCTCTCCTTGAGAACAAGTTGCTGGGAAAAAAATAATGCTATCTATTTGACATTAATAGATTTTTTATTGTATCGTATGATGCCGATTGTATCGGGGAATAAAATGATGGGAAAGAGATAATAATTTATATTATTGTTTTTTATATTAATTTAGAGTAAGAGATACTATTTAATAGTATATTAATAGTGATGGGGAGAAAAACGAAAAGGTCGTCTGAAAACTGAATGTTCAGACGACCTTTTGTTGTGATCTATGACGGTTCGTGCTTTATATAGTTTCTCTGCAAAAGCTGTTGCAAGAATAGGCTGGGATTGTTTCTGTATGAATTGTCAAGAATAGGAAGAATATAGTGGATTAAATTTAAATCAGGACAAGGTGACGAAGCCGCAGACAGTACAGATAGTACTGAACCGATTCACTTGGTGCTTCAGCACCTTAGAGAATCGTTCTCTTTGAGCCAAGGCGAGGCAACGCCGTACTGGGTTAAAGTTAATCCACTATAAAAATTCAGACGACCTTGGGAGGGAATCCCAAAGGTCGTCTGAAAATCTAAATCCCGTTATAAACCGCAAGTTTTCGGCTTGTTTGCCAGAATATTGATGATTTTGCGTTCGGGTTTGGACGGGGTGATTTTGATTTCACTCTCGTCTTCTTCGCTGCCGTCGGAGTATCGTTCGGGCATTTTTTCGCTGTCAAACGCCAAGTCGCCGCCGTGTTTTAAGGTTTGACCGCGTTCCAAACCGACGAAGTCGAAAAGCTCGGGGTCGGCAAGATGGGAAGGAACGACGTTTTGCAGGGCGGAGAACATCGATTCAATGCGGCCGGGGAAACGTTTGTCCCAATCGCGCAGCATATCGCCGATGACTTGGCGTTGCAGGTTGGGCTGCGAGCCGCAGAGGTTGCACGGGATAATCGGGAATTGTTTCAGTTCGGCGTATTTAATCAAATCTTTTTCTTTCACATACGCCAGTGGGCGGATGACGATGTGTTCGCCGTTGTCGCTCACCAGCTTGGGCGGCATGGCTTTGAGCTTGCCGCCGTAAAACATATTTAAAAACATGGTAGCGAGGATGTCGTCGCGGTGGTGTCCCAAGGCGATTTTGGTGCAGCCCAATTCTTTGGCGGTGCGGTAGAGGATGCCGCGGCGCAGGCGGCTGCACAGCGAACAAGTCGTTTTGCCTTCGTCCAATACGCGTTTGACGGTGGAGTAGGTGTCTTCTTCAACGATTTTGTACGGTACGCCTATGCTTTCAAGATAGGTCGGCAGCACTTCTTCGGGGAAGCCGGGCTGTTTTTGGTCGAGATTGACGGCAACCAGTTCGAAATCAATCGGCGCGCTGGCTTGGAGCTGGCGCAGGATGTCTAATAGGGCGTAGCTGTCTTTGCCGCCGGAGAGGCAGACCATAATTTTGTCGCCCGGCTCGATCATGTTGAAATCGTTAATCGCGTCGCCGACGGCGTGGCGCAGGCGTTTGTTGAGTTTGTTGTTCTCTAATTCTTGCTTGGTTTTTTTGGACATAGCGGTTTGTGCTTTGAAATAAGGAAAAATTTAAGGGCGGTATTGTACCGCAAAAAGCGTTTGGAAACCGCATATTAGAAAAAGAATGGGAGCAGATTGAGATTTTAATCCACTATATTTGTCCCAATAGAAAGATTTGTGCTTAGGAGGGGTTTTTGAGTTGTGTTGAGAATGGGATGTTTATATCAGGATAGGATAAATTGATTTACAGTAGACAGATGCTTACATACGTTTGGGAAATGATGGGGACGATGTTGTTTTGAAATTAGAGAAGCAGGCTTCTGTGGCACACAGAAGCCTGCTTGTACGAAACGTCTGAAAGTTATTTATAGAGACCTAAAATTTGGGAATCACTCCTTTTCAGACGACCTTTTATTCCCATCAGGGCAATTAACGGCTGCGTTCGATAAAACGGTAATAGGTTTCGCCGTCTTGGACGTAACCCAATTCTACACGGGCAATTTCAGAAATCGCTTCTTGACCGTTCGCCAAATCATCGACTTCCGCAGCAAGGAACTGATTGCGCAAAGTGAGCGTCTGGTTTTTTTCCTCCTGCACGGAAAGTTGTTCCTGCAATTCTTCCGTATGCCCGATACTGCCTTTCCCAAACCAAAGGCTGTATTGGCAGTAAGCAAGCGCGATGGATAAAACAACAGTTACCCACTTCATACGTCAATACCTTTTCTTATTTGCCCAGTTGATAGAATGCGGCTTTGCCGGGGTAGTAGGCAGCTTCTGCCAATTCTTCCTCAATGCGCAGCAGTTGGTTGTATTTCGCCATGCGGTCGGAGCGGCTCAATGAACCGGTTTTGATCTGCATACAGTTGGTAGCGACGGCCAAGTCGGCGATGGTGCTGTCTTCGGTTTCGCCGGAACGATGGCTCATTACGCTGGCGTAACGGCTGCGTTTTGCCAAGTCAACCGCTTGCAAGGTTTCGCTTAAAGTACCGATTTGGTTGACTTTGACCAGCAATGCGTTTGCCACGCCTTTTTCGATACCTTCGGCAAGGATTTTCGGATTGGTTACGAACAAGTCGTCGCCAACCAGCTGTACTTTGTTGCCGAGTTTTTCGGTGAGGAGTTTCCAGCCTTCCCAGTCGTTTTCGTCCATGCCGTCTTCGATGGAGATAATCGGGAATTCGTTAACCAGGCCTTCGAGGTATTCGGCAAATTCTGCGCTGGTGTAAGAACGGCCTTCAGCTTCCAAGTGGTATTTGCCGTCTTTGTAGAACTCGCTGGATGCGCAGTCCAGAGCAAACAAGACATCATCACCTGCTTTGTAACCAGCAGCTTCGGTTGCTTCAACCATCAGTTGCAGGGCTTCTTTATGGCTGTTCAGGTTAGGAGCGAAACCGCCTTCATCGCCGACAGTAGTCGGGAAGCCTTTACCGTCGCATAGTTTTTTCAGCGCGTGGAAAATTTCGGCACCGCAGCGCAGGGCTTCGCGGAAGGATTTTGCGCCGACTGGCATAATCATAAATTCTTGAATGTTCAGGCTGTTATTGGCGTGTTCGCCGCCGTTGATGACGTTCATCATCGGAACGGGCAGAGCCATAGGACCGGCACCGCCCAAGTAACGGTAAAGCGGCAGACCTGAATCTTCGGCAGCCGCGCGGGCAACAGCCATAGAAACTGCCAAAGTAGCATTCGCACCCAAATTGCCTTTGTTTTCAGTGCCGTCCAGCTCGATCATGATTTTGTCGATGTAGGACTGTTCGTTGGCATCGATACCGATCAGTGCTTGGGCAATTTGGTTGTTGACGTGTTCAACTGCTTTCAATACGCCTTTGCCCGAGTAGCGGGATTTGTCGCCGTCACGAAGTTCCAAAGCCTCTTTTTGACCGGTAGACGCACCGCTCGGTACGGCGGCACGGCCCATTACGCCGGACTCCAGCAATACATCGCATTCTACGGTGGGGTTGCCGCGTGAATCCAAAATCTCGCGGGCAAAAATATCAACGATTGCGCTCATGAATATTCTCCAAATGAGGATGAAAAAAGAAAAGTAGCTTTGTTACATTTCAGACGACCTGTGAGTATCGCTGAAAGCACATCAACGGCGATTATACCGATGGTGGCGCCAAAACTGCTATGAAACCGACTGTAAGTTTGTTTCACGTCAACATCGGTTTGTACAGGGAGCAATATATGCTCAAACAGCCCCGTATTCTAACAGTTTTTGAGATTTTAGGGCAGGGTAACTTGCTGTAAAGGCTTGGTTTGGAAGGTCGTCTGAAAAAACGAAATTTGTTTCAATTGTCAGGTTTCTAATTGATGGCATAATAGTCATTTAGGCTGGAATTTAATTGAGTGTTTTGATTTTCAAAAAAAATTGAATTTTTTTATTTAAGATTTACATAGGAAGAGATGCTATGATGTCGATGAGTTAAGGT
>CAUOMQ010000045.1:0-15907 GCA_963456805.1 uncultured Neisseria sp.
GAGAAGGTGTGGGCGAATATTAAGCGGTATCTGCGAACCGTATTGTCTGATTACGTCCGATTTGACGATGCGCTAATGTCCTATTTTGATTTTAATTGACTATAAGAGGTCGTTTGAAACTTACGTTTAGGAACGTTTCAGACGACCTCTTTTCAACTTCTCACCAATGCAACTTGCCCGCTTCTCTAATTCAATTTTTTGAAGCAAACTTCCCGCAGACAAAGACCGCTGTTTCCAAACAAACGGAAATTTAGCTTTAAAACGGGATCTCCCTGACAAAACCCAAATCGTATCGATAAATTTATATTCACATGACAATACCAATGAATATCAACACCCTGCCCCTTTTAAATCCTTAAAGAATTACGCTCTACATTGCACAAATACAGATACAAAAAAGCCTGCTTAAAGCAGGCTTTTTATCGATTATTTATCAGGATTGTGCTGACGGCGCAAAATCGCAGGAATTTCAAAATCATCTAAAACAGACTGATTGCCGAAATCTGCCGCAGTCAGATTCATGGAGCGAATACCGCGGTTGGTTCTTACCAGGCTTTCTACACTACCCGGTTGTTGAACATGGGAATCATCGACTCCGCTAACCAGTTTTTGTGCGCGGACAGCCGCACGCATTTGGTTTTCGCTGCCGTTCTCTTTCAAACCGGTCGCAATAATGGTTACGCGGATAGCGTCTTCGCCCATGTTGTCATCTTCGGCAGTACCGTATTTGCATTCTGCTTCAGGATGCGCATTCTCGTTAACCACTTTCATGATTTCACGATATTCGGACATTTTCAGGCAATCCGGAGCGGTAGTGATGTTGACCAATACACCGCGTGCGCCATCCAGAGTCACATTATCCAGCAACGGGCTGGAAATCGCTTGTTCGGTTGCCAAACGGGCGCGGTCGATGCCTTGAGCAAAACCGGAACCCATCATGGCGATACCTTTGATGCCCATTACGTTTTTAACGTCGGCAAAGTCAAGGTTGATGAAACCGGGACGGGTAACCACTTCGGAAATACCGGCCACCGCATCGCGCAGGACGTTGTCCGCAGCACGGAACGCTTCACGCATGGTCACGTCTTCGCCCAATGCGGTCATCAGTTTGTCGTTCGGGATGATAATCAATGAATCGACCTGACCTTTGAGCTGCTCCAGACCTTCTTGGGCAATGTGTACGCGTTTGCCTTCGTAGCCGAACGGACGGGTAACGACTGCAACGGTCAGGATACCCATTTCTTTGGCAATCTCGGCAACCACAGGAGCCGCACCGGTACCGGTACCGCCCCCCATACCGGTGGTGATGAACAACATATTCGCGCCGCGAATAGCATCTTCGATGGCTTCGCGATCTTCTTGTGCTGCAGCACGGCCGATTTCAGGATTGGCACCCGCACCCAAACCACGGGTCAGATTAGTACCCAATTGGATGCGCTTGGCTGCGTTATTTTTACCCAAAGATTGTGCATCAGTATTGGCACTAATAAATTCAACACCTTGGATGGTGTTGGCAATCATGTTGTTAATAGCGTTGCAACCGCCGCCACCCAAGCCGATTACTTTGATGACCGCAGGGCTTGCGGCTGATTCAGCTACGTCGTAAACAAATTCCATTCAAATACTCCTGCGCGCCCTGCATCGAGGACGGTCCAAAAATTTAGATATTACCCGTATTATATAAGAAGTATTCCGACGCTGGCAAAATACTTCTTATTCATTCACCATTACCGTTATTTTTTTACTACATTTTTTAACGAAAGCACACAAGTTTTTAATTATTGCGATTGGAACTATTCCGACAGCAATTCATTTTCCCTGTAAGCAAGTAACGGAACAATCAGAAATTGTCTTTAAAGAATTTCATCAGTTTTGCCCACAGACTGATTTTTTCAGTCTGATCGTGAACCACAATCGCACCGGTCACCGGCGCGCCGTCTTCCTCTCCCCTTGCCGCCTGCAAAAGACCGATGGCGGTTGAGTAGCGCGGATTGCGGATTCGTTCGGATACGCCGCCCATTTCCTGAGGTACACCGATGCGTGCAGGCAGGCCGAACACTTCTTCGGCAAGCTCAACAATGCCGGTCAGCATAGATGCGCCGCCGGTCAGAACGATACCTGATGTGAGGACTTCTTCAGGAAAGCCTGAACGGCGCAATTCGTTAAGGGTCAGCTCCAAGATTTCTTCGACGCGCGGACCGATGACGCTTGCCAAAACGCGGCGGGAAATCTGACGGGGTTGGCGATCGCCGACGCTGGGAACTTCGACCATTTCGTCCAAGCCGTCCATATCGGGAATCGCTACGCCGTAGTGGATTTTGATGTATTCGGCAGCGCTGTGCGGGGTGCGCAGTGCTTGTGCCAAATCTTTGGTAATCAAATCGCCCGCCACGGGAATCACGGCAGTATGGCGGATGGCGCCGTTGGTATAAACGGCAATATCGGTCGTACCACCACCGATGTCGATGACGCATACGCCCAAATCTTTTTCGTCTTCAGTCAAAACAGCCTGACCGCTCGCCAAAGGCTGAAGCATGATTTGATCCATTTGCAAACCGCAACGATGGATACATTTTTGGATGTTTTGCAGGGCGGTATTGGCACCGGTAATGATATGTACGCGGGTATCGAGTCTGACGCCGCTCATACCGATAGGCTCTTTGACGCCGGGCTGGTTGTCGATGATGTATTCTTGCACCACGGTATGCAGGATATTGTGATCCGGCGGGATGTTGATGGCTTTGGCGGTTTCGATGGCGCGATCGATGTCGGCTTGCGAAACTTCGCCGTCTTTGATTTTGACAACCCCTTGCGAATTCAAGCTGCGGATATGGTTACCCGCGATACCGGTCGTAACGTGGCTGATTTTGGTGTCCGCCATCAATTCGGCTTCATTGACTGCCTGCTGAATGGCTTGGGCTGTTGCGTCGATATTGGTTACCATGCCTGCTTTAAGGCCGCGAGACGGTGCCTGTCCGAGTCCGACGATGTGGATTTCGTTGTCGTCTTGTACTTCGCCAATCAGGGCGATGACTTTGGATGTGCCGATATCGAGGGCACTGATATATTTACCTTGTTGTTCCATTATATTTGCTCGTTATTTCGCTGGAGTTATAACTATTTGTCTGTATTGGCAATAGTTTGCTTCACGCCGTTTGCTTGGCTTTAGTCGTCTGAAACATTTTCAGACGGCGTCTCTGATGTGTAACGCACGGAAAATCCGTCTTTATACCGCATATCAACGTAGGATAACCGATTTTGATTTTTACGCAACAGCGTCGGCCAAATTTCGGCGAAAAGTTGTAAGCGTTTGATTTCGTTTTCCCTTCCCAGCCTGACAGTAATCCCATTGTCCAAGACCACCAACCAGGCGGAGCGCGGCGTATAAATCAGTTCTTTAATCGCCAGATTTTGCCGGCGGAGGATGCCGGAAAATTCTTCGTAGTGTTTGACCATGTCTTTGCCCGTACCGAGCTGTCCTTCAAAAATTGGCAGCTTGGCTTTGAGCTGGGCGTCAAACACATTGCCTTTGGAATCGACCAAACCGCCGCTGCGCCAATGGGCGACAGGCACGCGCTCGGTCAAATGGATTTCGACGGTATCGGGAAAGCGGCGGCGCACCATGGCGGAATCCACCCATGGCAGCTTTTGAAAGGCTGCCTGAATACCGTCCAAATCGGCACGGAAAATATTGCTGTGCGTGTGCTGTTGAGCGGCGCGCTGAAGTTCCTTCCCGTCCGAATAGGTCAGTTTGCCCTGTATGGACACTTGTTTGACGGGAAAATGATTGGAGTTGTATAGCCAGGCTATGCAGGTGCCGATGAGCAGCAATGCCATCAGCAGCAATAGCCAGCGGGTCAGCCGACCCAGTGCGCTTGCGTCATCCCACATGTGCGGTTTTCAGAATTTCAATGCATAAATCGGCAAAATCCACGCCGGTATGGGCGGCGGATTTCGGTACTAAACTGTGGCTCGTCATGCCGGGCAACGTGTTGATTTCCAAGAGGTAAAGTTTACCGTCGGTATCTTTGAGGAAATCGACGCGCACGCAGCCCTCTGCCCCGATTGCCTGCGCCCCGCGGACGGCCAGGGAACGCATCAGGTTTTCTTCAGCCTCGCTCAAGTCTTCGGACGGACATTGATAAACAGTGTCGTCGCGGTTGTATTTGGCTTCGTAGTCGTAAAACTCGGTCGCGGGGATGATGTGTATGCTGGGCAGGCCTTTGCCGTTCAACACGGGGCAGGAATATTCGCCGCCGCCGATAAATCGCTCGGCAATGATTTCGCCTTGAAGGTGTTTCAATTCTTCGTAAACGCTTTTCAGACGACCTTTTTCTTTGACTTTCACAACACCGACGCTGCTGCCTTCGGCTGCCGGTTTAACGAACATGGGCAAGCCGAGTTGCTGTTCGACGGCATCGAAATCGGAATCTTCGTGCAAAACGGCAAACTCGGGAACGGGCAGCCCCAAAGCTTGCCAAATCAGTTTGCAGCGGTATTTGTCCATGCCGATGGCTGAAGCGGCGACACCGCTGCCGGTATAAGGAATGCCCAACAATTCCAACGCGCCCTGAACGGCACCGTCTTCGCCGTAAGTACCGTGGAGGATATTGAAAGCAGTTTGGAAACCTTGGGTTTTCAATTCCGCCAAGGGCGTTTCTTTAGGATCGAAGGCGTGTGCGTCTACGCCTTTGCTTTTTAAGGCATTCAAAATGGCGGCACCGCTATCCAGCGAAATTTCGCGTTCACTGGAAAAGCCGCCCATCAATACGGCTACTTTGCCAAAATTCTGCATTGTTTTTGTTCTTTCTTGATTACTTCATTTTTTGATACAGGTCGTCTGAAAACGAATCGGGTTTTCAGACGACCTTAATCTTGCTTGCCCACCCGATGGAACATCGCTTCGTCGGGCGGCTATCGCGGCATCACGATAAAATTTCCGCCTCAGGCTTTTTTCGACAACTCCAGCATCGCGGCAGGAACGCGGTTGATGCTGCCCGCCCCCATATTCAACACGATGTCGCCGTCCTGTAAAACGTTCAACAGCATTTCAGGCAAGTCGGCGACGTTTTCGCAGTAAATCGGCTCGAGTTTGCCCAATACGCGGATGGCGCGGGCAAGGGCACGGGAGTCGGCGGCGGCAATCGGCTCTTCGCCGGCGGCATAAACTTCGGTCAACACCAGCGCGTCAACGGTATTGAGGACTTTGGTGAAGTCTTCGAACAAATCGCGCGTGCGGGTATAGCGGTGCGGCTGGAAGGCGAGCACCAAACGTTTTTCCGGATACGCGCCGCGTGCGGCAGAGAGGGTCGCTGCCATTTCGACGGGATGGTGTCCGTAATCGTCCACCAACAGCGCGGTTCCGCCGTTGGGCAGCTTGATGTCGCCGTATTTTTGGAAGCGGCGGCCGACGCCTTCGAAACCGAGCAAGCCGCGCTGAATCGCTTCGACGGATGCACCAACCTCCAGCGCCACGCCGATGGCTGCCAAAGCATTAAGGACATTGTGTCTGCCGGGCATGTTCAACACGACTTCAAACGGCGCCTGCTCATGTCCTTTCATTTGGACATGAACGGTAAACTTCATTTGCGCGCCGACGCTTTCGATGTCGGTCGCGTAAATATCGGCGGCATCGTCCAAGCCGTAAGTCGCGTAGGGCTTGCTCACTTTGGGCAAAATCGCGCGGACGTGTTCGCTGT
Source organism: uncultured Neisseria sp. (assembly GCA_963456805.1). Taxonomy (GTDB): domain Bacteria; phylum Pseudomonadota; class Gammaproteobacteria; order Burkholderiales; family Neisseriaceae; genus Neisseria. Next base: position 5,700 of record CAUOMQ010000045.1, read on the forward strand.
CGATACACAAAAACGCTTTGCCGTAGAACGGCATACGGTGGATAAAATCGACAAACGCCTGATGCAGTTTTTCGACGCTGTGTCCGTAGGTATCCATGTGGTCTTCGTCGATATTGGTGACGACGGACATAATCGGAGTCAGATGCAGGAAGGACGCATCGGACTCGTCGGCTTCGGCGACGATGTATTCGCCTTTGCCCAAGCGGGCGTTGGTACCTGCGGCATTGAGTTTGCCGCCGATAACGAAAGTGGGGTCGAGACCTGCCGCGCCGAGGATGGACGCAGTCAGGCTGGTGGTCGTGGTTTTGCCGTGCGTACCGGCAATGGCGATACCGTCGCGGAAGCGCATCAGTTCCGCCAACATCAGGGCGCGCGGAATGACGGGAATTTGCTGCTCCAGCGCAGCGACGACTTCGGGATTGTCTTTTTTGACGGCGGTAGAGGTAACGACGACATCCGCGCCGTTGACGTGTTCGGCGGTATGACCGGGATAAACTTGAATACCCAAGCTGCTCAAATGCTCGGTAACCGCATTTCTCGCCTGATCCGAACCGGAAACTTTAAAGCCCAAATTGTGTAAGACTTCGGCAATACCGCTCATGCCGACGCCGCCGATACCGACAAAATGGATGTTGGTGACTCGATTTTTCATCATGATGTTGCGTTCCGGTGGATTTTCGATGCGTAAAGGCGTTATTTTAAAGGGCTATCCGCTTCTGCGCCATAGTTTTCTTGTAAATTAAAGATGTTTCGGCATACAGGATTTCACATTGGTGGCAATATGGGTGAAAAAGAGGTTTCGTTCAGCGGCGAATTACCCATTTTTAAACTCGACTTCAGCCACCAAAATACCAGCAAAAACAAAACATAAGGTCGTCTGAAAACCGTTTTCAGACGACCTGAAATCTTGCAGCCGGGTTGGTTTTGACGGTTTCAATAGCCTTATACCGAATCCAAGGGCTTGAGCATGATGCAACGGCGTACGCTGTAATAGGCTTCCCTGCGCAACCAAGGGAGACCGGCAAGCTGTTTTTCTTCTTCAGCGGCATCTTCTTGGTTGTCAACCATAAATTCCACGTTCATCGTAACATTGTCGGATTGGGCGTAGAAAAAGCGGATTAAATGATATTGTGCTTTGAGGTTTTGATGGCAGATGATGGTTTGCAGCGTGCTTTCCAGTGCTTCGGGGATGATGTTGCCGATTGTTTCCATATCACCGCCGTCAGTGTCTTCGACCAAATTTTTCGTCACCCAGTCCCCCAAAATCGCTTGAAAACGGTTGCCGTTGCGTACCGTCCAGATTTCGTGCGGGCAATGGTTTTCGTTGGGATTGAATGTATCCAACAAAACGTGCAGGCTGTTGGTGCAGAAGCTTTGCAGGTTGCGTGAAAGGGCTTCTTCCAGATTTTCGCCGATGTCGCCGCAGCATTCGTAGAGTTCGCGCCCGTCGGGCAGGGTAATGCCGACATCGAAACGGCTTACCACTGCGCCGTTGGCGTGTTCACGCGGAAACGCCCAAGTTTCAAGTTGTACGGGTACGGCGAAATTGGGCAGGATTTTTTCGCCCTGCATTTGGCAGGCATAGCCGTGGGCTTGCAGAATTTCGGCAAGGGCTACGTTGAGGTCTAGGGTGTCGAGCTCCTGGGGTTCCATGATGGTTTCTCGAAAAGTTGGAAATTCAAAATCGAAATTTTCTATATGATTATGAGGTTATGCAAGTTCGCTTCGTCACTCCCGCCTATGCAGGAATGACAATATAAATTTACCATCAAAACCTGAAGGTCGTCTGAAAACCGTTTTCAGACGACCTCTCGTTTATCAACTTGACGGCACTTGTATCCTCATCAAGCGCATATCCAATTTGCGCCGTCCCCACGCGGTCGCATACACAAGGCGCAAGAGCCACGGATAACGCGGTTTGCAGACGCTGCTCAAGCCCGCTTCTTCGATGATTTCCACGCCCGGCATCAGCCGTCGGATGTCGTCCGTTCCGCTTATCGCCCAGCAGAACTCGGGCGGTTTGTCCATTTTACCGAGCGCGTCGTGGCGTTTGCTTTGTCCGATGTAGGCTTTGGGAATGGTATCGAAGGCAAGTTGGGCGTGCGGCAGACGGCGCGCAACCTGTTTGAAAAAGCCCTGCACCTGCGCTTCTTCAAAATACATCAACACGCCTTCAATCACGAGCAACACGGGTTTGCCGTGCGCGGCGACGGTGTTCATCCACGCTTCGTCGAACATGGACGCGCCCAGATAATGATTGTCCGACTCGGGCAGCAGCATATGCCGCACTTCAATCACTTCCGGCAAATCCAAATCATACCAGGCGGTAATGCGCGGTTTGCCCAAGCGTTCGTAACGCGCATCCAGCCCTGCGCCGATTTGCACGACGACGGCATCGGGATGTTCGGCGATAAAATGCCGGGTCATATCGTCCAACAGCTTCGCCCGCCCGCAACAGCCGACCTGCGATGCTTTGACTTTGGCAAACTTGCTGAAGTCGTAGTCTATCTTGTCCAACATCCGCACGGCTTCGTCATCGCGCAAAAGCGGCTGCGCCCTACCCTGCTCCACAGCCTTCGCCCACAGGGGAATCAGCATGGTACTGGACAAGGCGGAAACGGTTTCGGGAGAGATTTTTTCGGACATGGCAGCTTCCAATGAGAGAAATTCCTATTTACATCATACTCCCGCACAATACGGCTGCCAAGTTGCAAAAAGGTCGTCTGAAACCCGTTTCTTGGTTTTCAGACGACCTCTGTTTCGTTCATCACATCATGTCATCATGCCGTACACGCAATGGCGGCTTCTGCCACATCGTCCGCGCTGTGCGGCAGTGCCAATGTGCGGGCGTTTTCCGCCCATTTCAGGCATTTTTCGCGGTTTAAGCCGCCGAGGATTTCGGCGAGTTTTTCCGCTGTCAACTGGGCTTGCGGCAACAGCAGCCCCGCCTCCGCCTGCACCATAAAACGCGCATTGGCGGTTTGGTGGTCATCGACGGCGTAAGGATACGGCACCAGCAGCGCACCCAGCCCCGCCGCCGTCAACTCGGCAATCGTCAGCGCGCCGGCACGGCAAATCACCAAATCGGCATCGCGGTAGGCGGACACCATGTCGGTAATAAATTCCACGCATTCGGCTTTCACGCCCAGCGTGTCGTAATCCGCCTGCAAGCTGCCCAGCTTGCCCCGACCCGATTGGTGATACATCTGCGGGCGCGCATCGTCAGGCAGCAAAGCCAAAGCCTGCGGTACGGTTTTGTTCAAAACGTCTGCGCCCAAACTGCCGCCGACCACCAAGATTTTCAGACGACCTTCACGCCCTTGGAAACGTTCGGCAGGCGCGGGCAGGTTGGCAATATCGGCGCGGACGGGGTTGCCGACCAAGCCGCCTTCATGGCTGAACGCTTTTGGGAAAGCGTATAACACCCGCTTCGCCCAGCGCGACAGTTGGCGGTTGGACAACCCTGCCACGGCGTTTTGTTCGTGAATCACAATCGGCACGCCCAAGAGCTTCGCCGCCAAGCCGCCGGGGAAGGTAACGAAGCCGCCGAAACCGATGACACACTCGACGCGGTGTTTCCGGATAATCCGCTGCGCTTCGCGGACGGTTTTATACAAAGTAAACGGCAGCATCAGCTTGCGTTTGATACCGTTACCACGCACGCCTTTAATCGCCAGCATTTCGAGCAGGATGTCGTATTGCGGCACGATGCGCTCTTCCATCGAGCCTTCGCTGCCCAGCCAAATCACATGATGGCCGCGCGCGCGCAATGAGTCCGCCACCGCCAGCGCAGGGAAAATATGGCCGCCGGTACCGCCCGCCATCAGCATGAAAGTTTTACCGCCCATGATTTACTCCACTTGGTAACCGCGCATTTTTTTGCGGTTTTCATAATCGACGCGCAACAATAAGGTAACGCACACCAGCATAACGGCCACCGCCGAACCGCCGTAAGACATCAACGGCAAAGTCAGGCCTTTGGTGGGCAGGATACCGATGTTGACGCCGATATTGAAGAAACTCTGAATCCCTATCCAAATACCGATGCCGTTGGCGACATACGCACTGAACGTCAGTCCGGAATCACGCGCCTGCTTGCCGATGGAGAACGCGCGCATCACCAGCCAGCCGTAGCAGAACACCAAAATACACATCCCCACAAACCCGAATTCTTCGCCGATGACGGCAAAGATAAAGTCGGTATGCGCCTCGGGCAGGTAGAAGCGTTTTTCCAAACTCGCGCCCAAACCCTGACCGAACCATTCGCCGCGCGCAATCGCCATCAACGAATGCGTCAACTGATAACCTTTGCCCAAAGGGTCACCCCAAGGGTCCAAGAATGCCGACACGCGCGCCATACGGTAGGGCGCCGCCAAAATCATCACACCCATCCCCCCCAGTACGCTCAGTACCAAGACGGCAAAATATTTCCACGGGAAACCCGCCAAAAACAGCATACCCATCGTAATCGACACAATCACGACAAACGAGCCGAAGTCAGGTTGCGCCATGACAAAAACCAAACCCAGCGCAATCATCACGATAGGCAGCAGGATGTTTTTAAACTTCTTCAGCTTCTGCCAAGTTTTCTGACGCGCTTCCTTGCTGAACGGGCACATAAAAGCATTGAACAAACCGACAAACAGCGGTTTCAAACCCAAAGAGTCCATACTGCGCAAAACTTCCTCGCGCCGCGTGAACAGGCTGGACAAATACAAAACCGTCGCCAGTTTGAACAACTCGGTCGGCTGAAGATTGAGCGGCCCGATATGTATCCAACGCGTCGCCCCGTTGATTTCACGGCCGACAAACAACACGACCACCAGCAAAATCGCGGAAAAAGCAAAATAAAACGGAATGATTTTCCGCCAAAAGCTCATGCTCAACAGCGACAGCCCGAGGCAGCCCAATACGCTCGCGCCGACAAACATCGCCTGCTTGCTGACAAAAGAAAACTGATTGCCGCCTTCGGACGCGGCATAGGCAATCGACGCAGAATAAATCATCACCAAACTGAAGGCGGTCATCAAAACGACCATCCACAACAGTGACACATCGAATTTCCGACCGTCCAAAGAAATCGGGCGATCGAGAAGTTTGGAAAGACTAATCATGAAAAACATCCGTATGGGGGCAGACGGAAAAATCCGCCCCGAAACAACCAGAACAAAGCGTTTCAGACGACCCTCCGCCTAATCGGGACATCGAAGGTCGTCTGAAAAAATAGCGTGAATCAGAAAAACGTCATTCTAAAGGTTTCTTGCCAAAGCAACAATTCAGATTCTTTAAAGACAGTCGGATTCCGGCGTTCTTTGCGCCCTCCCCTACCCATCACACACGCAAAAAAGGTCGTCTGAAAACGTTTTTATGTTTTCAGACGACCTTATCTCAATCTTTTCCTCAAGCAAACAGACCGCTTTTTATCCAATGCAAAACCTAAACCAACTGCGGTATTTCCGCCCACGGCTGTATCTGTTCCAACTGCGCGGCGAGGCCAAGCAGCGTGTCTTCGCGTCCGTGGGCGGCGGCGAACTGGGTGCCGACGGGCAGACTGTTATGCCGGTAAAGCGGCACGCTCATGGCGGGGTTGCCGCTCATGTTCAGCGGCGACGTATAGCCGACGTATTGCAGCGCGGCGGCGGCTTCTTTTTCCAAAAACGGGTTGTTTTTCAACAGGAAACCCAAGCGCAGCGTGCCGCACAGCAGGCGCATGGCTTTTTGTGCGGCGGGCGGCGGCATCATCTCGCCGATTTTCGGCGTGGTGCGCGGGCAAACGGGCGTCATCAACACGTCGTAGCGCGTGAAAAATGCTTTGGCGGCACGTTCCTGCGCCAGCATCACGTCGCGCGCCCATGCCATTTCGCCTGCGCTGATTTGCCGCCCCTGCACAATCATTGCCCACGTTGTCGGCTCAAGCAGGCGGTGCGGCAGTTTTTGTCCGGTTTCGTATTGATATTGGTAGAACAGTTTTGCCGTTTCGCCCATGACGATGACGCGGGCGGCTCGGTTGAGCTGTTCGGGCGGTGCAAAATCGGGCGTGGCTTCTTCCAATTCGTGTCCCGCATCTTGCATCAGTTTCAAACTATGGGCGAACGCGGCTTCCGTGCCTTCGTCGTTGCCGCCGCCGAACCATGTCTGCTTCCAAAAAGCGATTTTCAGACGACCTGTTTCTTGTTTCAGACTGTCTGCAAAACCGTTTTCGGGCGGTGGCGGGCAGGCATACAGGGCGCGCTCTTGGGTTTGGGCGGCGATGTCCAGCAAAACCGCGCTATCGCGCACGCTGCGGGTCAAGACATGGTCGCATACCAAGCCTTGCCACGCTTCCGATGCGTTCGGTGCGTAACTGCTGCGGCCGCGCGTGGGTTTCAGCCCGAACACGCCGCAGTTGTGCGCGGGTAAGCGGATAGAGCCGCCGCCGTCGCTGCCGTGCGCTGCGGGGACGACGCCCGAAGCCACTGCCGCCGCCGCACCTCCGCTGCTGCCGCCTGCGGTGTAATCCAAATGCCACGGATTGCGCGTGATGCCGTAAATTTCGGTTTCGGTAACGGCATACGCGCCCCATTCGGGCGTGGTGGTTTTGCCGAATACGCGCAGCCCCGCATCGAGATAGGCTTGAGTCAAATCGCTGTTTTGCTTGGCAATGTAATGCTGCATCATGCGCGAACCCGACCATGTCGGCGCGCCTTCCCAATCCGCCAGCAGGTCTTTGAGCAAAAACGGTACGCCCGCCAGCGGCGTATCGGCATTTTCAGACGACCCCTGCCACGCCGCCGCGCGTTCGCGCAAATCGTGCGCCAACAGATTGAGCTTGGGGTTGACTTCGTCCAAGCGGTTTAAAGCAGCCTGCAACACTTCATCGGCGGAGACTTCTTTTTTGCGGATCAACTCTGCCAAACCGACGGCATCGTAACGGATGTAGTCTTGAAAATTCATGGGTTTTCCTTTCGGATTGATGAACACACGTTTTTTCGGTCAGGCATGGCTGCCCGCCGCCTCGCCGTTTGCCCGCATAGGCAATTTTTAAGAAACAGTCACACCGGATAAAGGAAAAGAACAAGTTTGCCGTTGCTGTAAAAAGGTCGTCTGAAACCGCCTTGACGTTTTCAGACGACCTTTGAGGCAATGGCGCACAAGGTTTACGGCAAAATCTCAATTTCCGCATTGTGTTTCACGCTGCGGTAGAGTTCGTCGATTTCCTCGTCCGTTACCGCGATGCAGCCGTCGGTCCAGTCCCTTTGCAGATGCTTTTTGCCGATAGAACCCCAGCCGTTTTTGATGCCGTGGATTTTAATCAGCCCGCCCGGGCTTTTGCCTTGTGCCGCCGCGTAGGCTTTGTCGGCTTCGTTAGGGTAAGAAACGCCGAGGTTTTTATGGTATGCGCTGTTGGGATTGCGATCGTTGATGCGGTATTTCCCTTCGGGCGTTTTGCCGTCGCCTTCAAAGTGTTTATGCCCGACGGGCTGCTTGCCCAGCGCGATGGGGTAGGTTTTCAGCAGCTTGCCTTGCGAATACGCCGACATGGTGCGCTTGCTTTTATGCACGACCAACCTGTCGATAACGGCATTTTCGGGAAGCGGCGTTTCGCTTGGCTCGGCAACGGTCGACTCGCCCAATGTCGCAACGGTCTGCTCGGAACGGATGGGCATGGAATACCAAACCACTCCGGCAGCGACTGTCAAAAGCAAAACCGCCGCCAGGCTGATTTTCAACCCTCTTTTCATGTTTCAGACGACCTCACAAAGCCTTAAACGCCTCGATAAACACTTCCGAACGGTGCGCATAGCCTTTAAACATATCAAAGCTCGCGCAGGCGGGGCTGAGCAGCACGATATCGCCCGCTTTAGCTTGGGCGTATGCCGTCTGAACTGCTTCTTCCAAAGTGGCGCAGTCGGTCAAATTCAGACCGCAGCCGTCCAAATCTCGGCGGATTTGCGGCGCATCGACGCCGATCAGGAACACGCCTTTTGCCTTGCCGGCAAGCGCGTCGCGCAGGGGCATGAAGTCCTGCCCTTTGCCCATGCCGCCCAAAATCACGAAGAGCGGGTTTTGCAAACCGGCAATCGCGGCGGCAGTCGCGCCGACATTCGTGCCTTTGCTGTCGTCGATGAATACCACGCCGTTTTTCTCGCCGATTTTTTCCACGCGGTGCGGCAGGCCTTGGAAGGTTTTGACGTGCTCAAGCAATGCTTCGCGCGGCAAACCAATAGCCTCACACAAAGCCACGGCAGCCATAACGTTGGCGGCGTTGTGCAAACCTTGCAGCGGAATATCTTGCGTAGAAATCAAATCTTCATCGCCTTGTTTCAGACGACCTGTCTCACGTTCCAACCAAAAATCGGCTTCGTGTTCCAACGAAAACCATTTTACCTCGCGCCCTGCCCGTTTCATCGCGCGGCAGAACACGTCGTCTGAATTTAAAACCTGCACGCCATCGCCACGGAAAATCTTGGCTTTGGTATGCGCATAGTCGAGCAAATCGTCGTAGCGGTCGAGATGGTCTTCGGAAATGTTCAGCACCGTCGCCGCAGTCGGGCGCAAGCTTTCGGTGTTTTCCAGTTGGAAGCTGGAAAGCTCCAACACCCACACGTCTGCCTTTTTGCCTTCACGCTGCAATTCCGCCTCCAAAACCGGCGTGCCGATATTGCCCGCGATAACGGTATCCAGCCCGCACTTGATGCAGAGATAGCCGACCAGGCTCGTTACCGTGGTTTTGCCGTTGCTGCCGGTAATCGCAATCACCTTGTCGCCGCGACGGTTCACAATATCCGCCAGCAATTCGATGTCGCCCAGCACGCGCCCGCCGTTTTGCTTGAACGCCTCGATATCCGGCTGACGCTCGCTGATGCCGGGACTGAGCGCCAGAATATCGAAACCGTTGTCCAGCGCATCTTTCAGACGACCCGTGTAAAACACCAGCCCGTCAAACATCTTACCGATTTGCGACACGCGCTCGGCTTTCAGCTCCGCATCATAAGCGGCAACCTCCGCGCCGTTTTTGCGCAGATAGGCAATCATGGAAATACCCGTACCGCCAAGTCCGGCGACGAGGATTTTTTTGTTTTGAAAAGTCATTTTGGTTTTGTCCTAAGTTTTTTCAGACGGTATTTAAATAAGGATTCAATATCCTTTCTGATTCAATTCTCGGTAAGCATCGCAACCTAGCTTTATTCCGTTATCACAAGCCTTACCAACCCACTCTTTGGCAATCACTAGATTTTGCCGAGCTCCTTTTCCATTAGCATACATTAGACCTAAGTTGTATTGAGCTTTGGCATTCTCTTGTTCTGCCGCCTTGCGATACCAATACACTGCCTGTACATAATCTTGACGGACTCCTTGCCCTTTTCCATACATCACACCCAAATTTAATTGGGCTTCTGCAAACCCTTGTTCTGCCGCCTTACGATACCACTGCACTGCCTGTTTATCATCTTTACGAACTCCTTGCCCTTGAGCATACATCCAACCCAAATTAAATTGGGCAGCAGCATACCCTTGTTCCGCAGCCTTGCGATACCAATGCACTGCCTGTGCATAATCTTGACGGACTCCTTGCCCTCCCGCATACATCACACCCAAATTTGATTGAGCTTCTGCAAGCCCTTGTTCTGCCGCCTTACGATACCACTGCTCTGCTTGTACATAGTCTTGACGGCCCCCTTGCCCTTTTTCATACATCCCACCCAAATTATATTGGGCTTGTGCATCCCCTTGTTCTGCAGCCTTGCGATACCACTGCACCGCCTGTGCATAGTCTTGACGGACTCCTCGCCCTCTGTCATACATCACACCCAAATTATATTGGGCAGCAGCATATCCTTGTTCCGCAGCCTTGAGAAACCACTGCACCGCCTGTGCATAGTCTTGACGGACTCCTCGCCCACTGTGATACATCACACCCAAACTATATTGGGCTTCGGCAACCCCTTGTTCTGCAGCCTTGCGATACCACTGCACTGCCTGTGTATCATCTTGACGAACTCCTTTCCCATTGACATACATCCAACCCAAATTAGATTGAGCTTGGGCATCCCCTTGCTCTGCAGCCTTGCGATACCACTGCACTGCCTGCACAGGGTCTTGACGAACTCCTTCCCCATTGTCATACATCCAACCCAAATTAAATTGGGCTTCAGCCAACCCTTGTTCTGTCGCCTTGCGATACCACTGCACTGCCTGCACAGGGTCTTGACGAACTCCTTCCCCAT
>CAUOMQ010000046.1:0-15686 GCA_963456805.1 uncultured Neisseria sp.
TCTGTACTGTCTGCGGCTTCGTCGCCCTGTCCTGATTTAAAGTTAATCCACTATAGTTATTTGATGTGAAAGTATACAGTGTTGTGCCGTTAGGATTCAAAGGGAATGATACTTTGGTTATCGGTGTAGTGATTGGTCGTTGATGAGGGGATACGGAATCAATAGGTCGTCTGAAAACGAAGATGGGTTTTCAGACGACCTTGTGTTCAGGCCAATGATTTGAATTGTCGGCGGAAATACAGTAGCGCCGGGTTGTCGGTGTGGGTAGTGGTGATTTCATCGATGCGGACATAAAAGATGAAATGTGTGCCGATTTCGTGTTGATCGATAATGTGGCCGTGTAAATGGGCCAGTGCGCCTTCAACTTCGAGTTGGCCGGTTTGCCCTCTATGCCAAATGTGGTATTCGAAGCGTTCTTCGGGGGAAAGGTTGGTGAGTCCTGCGAAGTGTTCGGCGACGTCTTGCTGATTTTCTGACAGGGTGTTGATACAGAGGTTTCGGTTTGCCTGCAATATGGGAATGATGCCTGCCTGCCGGTTGATACATAACATAACGGTAGGCGGCTCGTCGGTAATCGGCACTACGGCTGTCATGGTAATGCCGTAACGTCCGGACTGTCCGTCTGTGGTAATAACATGGACGCCTGCGGCACAGGATGCCATAGCATCGCGGAATGGACTCTTGAGTGTGTGTGCGGAATCTGTCATTCAGTTTCTTTTATTTTAGTGCCTGCTCAATTTGCGCGAGCTGGCGCAAAAGCTCTTTCAATTCGAGCATTTTTTCTTTGGATAAGATTTTTTCGATGGCGTCATAGCGTTCATCCACTTGCGCGCCTATGGTTTCGTACAGTTTTTCGCCTTCTTGGGTCAGCTTCAGGTAAACGCGGCGCTGGTCGTTAGAGGGTTTCAGGCGTACCGCCAAGCCTGCTTTTTCCAGTCGGGTCAGGATGCCGGTCAGGCTAGGACGTAAGATGCAGGCTTGGTTGGCGAGATCTTGAAAGTCTAATGTGCCGTTTTCTGCCAGAAGGCGGATGATACGCCATTGCTGGTCGGTAATATTGGCTTGGTTCAAAATAGGGCGGAATTGTGTCATCAACGCTTCTCGGGCTTGAATCAGTCCAATATTGATAGATGCATGTTTAGATTGGTTGGGCATTGTAAGTCTCCATTGTTATCAAAAATCAAACCGTTGAAGCGCGAGGCGGGTATGCAAAAAGCGTTTTTTCATTATAAGCTGCTATTGAAGCGGCAAGGATATATGGGAACAAAAACATCATTGTTTGGGTATGTTGGGAATACGCTAAACAGTTTGTTTTGATAATAATGTTCCCAAGTTTTCTTATAATCCTATCTTAGTCTATTTTCTGCGCAATCTCAACAAAATCATCAAGTACGGATTTTTTGGGTAATTCGTTTCTTTAAAAAACAAATATATTTTGAAGCGATGGATATGCCGTATGGTATTTGAGTTCTTTATATTTTAAGGATTTTAAGCGAGAGGACGTGCTGCCAGCTGAAATCGGCAACGCCGACGGAGAGGCTGACGATAAAGAGTACCGCCAGCGCCAGCAGGTTCGACAGGTTGAAATAAGAAGATTTCGGAGACATAGGTTCGGTGGGGACGGGTTTCAGACGGCCTCAAACGGTCATCGGGGCCGCCTGAAAAACAAAAACGAAAACCGACGGCGCGTCCGGTCAGTATTCTGACAGCGGTTTTTCCGGGTCGTAGCCGCCGTTGCTTTCCTTAACGACGGCCTGCCCGCAGATAATGTGTTCGCCGTCGAATGTGAGGGTGGGGTTGCCGTACAGCTCCCAGCCGTTTTGCAGGGCTTCGGTAACGCGGCGGCAGAATGAGGCGTCGTCCGGTCCGGTGAGGTAGCGGTAGAGTTTCATGAGCAGTTTCTCCAGTGTGAAAACATTTTCAGACGACCTCAAAAGCAGGACGGGGCCGTCTGAAACAGTATAGTGAAATATCTAAAAAACAGTAACGACCATATTCGGTAATTTACTCTTTCCGAGCAGCGGAAAAGGGACAAGACTGCCGTTGCGGCGCACAGGCCGTCTGAAACCCCACTGCCTGCCTTGCCAGATTCCGCACTATCGGTTTATTCGGCGGCGTTAAACGCTTCCGTTACCTGTTTGGACGCATTCAGCGCAATTCCTGGGCGCCGCCTGCGGCAAGGTAGGTTTCCGGCGGCAGGTAGACCACCTGTCCCTTTTTCCAAGCCGTCATTTCGGCCACCAGCGGATTGTCCAAAACGTCTTTGGCCGCCTTGCCTTCCTCGCCGATGGCGGCAGAACGGTCCAGCACAAACAACCAGTCGGGATTGGTTTTTTTAATGTATTCGAACGTAACGGGCTGGCCGTGGTTGCCTTTTTCCTTGATGGAGGAGTTGGCGGCCTTGGCCGCTTCAAACGAAGCGTTGATTTCCGCTTTCAATTTGTCCGCCTCCGCCTGTTTGCTGAAAATCTGAGCCAGCGCGTCGATGCGCTCTTTCTCACTGTCTTTCAGGTGCATAGGGGTTTGGTCAGTAGAAGAGGTTCATCAGCCAGATTCTGCTGCGCAATCCCCAATAGCTGCTCAACCCTGAGGTGTGATGTATCATTTTTCCGTTTTTAATCAAAATGATGGTCGGGGTGACGGCAATTTTCCAGTTGGCTGCCAATTGGTCGTCTGAATCGTTAACTGTCGGGAATTGCAGTTGATGTTCCTTCATATAGGATTGAATCTCTGTATCGGAGCCGGAATGTACGGCGACACCGAGCGTAGGAATACCGTTTTGATGTAGGCGGTCGATTGTCGGGGATGTGTATGAGCAGATATGGCACCATGTTCCCCAAAAATAGACAACGGCAACACGTTCCTTGCTGAGTGTTTCGAGCGAAGTGCTGCTTCCATTGATAACACGGAGGGAATCTGATGAGGCTTGCATCGGTTGATTGGGTTTGCGCCACCAGTCAACGGCTACGGAAATCAGAATAAAGAGGAGGAGGGCTTGGATAAGGGATTTTAGATAAGGTAAGAGTCGTTTCATGTGGTGTCTGCATAAAACAGGCTGAATAGAAAGGAATCTGCATGTACTGCTACAAGGTTGGCTTGCGGGCGTCGTCTGCGACTTGCAGCCTTGCATCGGTAGATGAGGCATTCCTTAATAAACAGCCTGTCTGTATTTGAATCGTTGAGCTACGATATCAAAGTTTATCACTTATTATGAGGTTTAACGGCTTTTAATCTGGCGCGTATAAATGGCTAAAATAATGACGGCAAATACGGTGGAGGCAATCCATCCCGCCGGTTCGCCGACGCGATACCAGCCCACTTGTTGTCCGACAAAACCGGCCAACGCGGAACCGCCTATGCCTAGCAGGGTGGTCATGATGAAGCCTAAGTTTTCTTTGCCCGGGTGCAGGAATTTCGCCAATACGCCGATTACAAATCCAATAATGATGGTGCTGATCCAACCCATATCTCTTGTCTCCTTGTGTGTTGTGAGGAATGTATGTGTGAAAATGCAGTATACAGGCTTGTTTTGTCCCGCTGTGCCATCTTTACAGTTTATAGCGTTGTCCCGTATGGGAAGGGCGGACGGCGGTATTATAGTGGATTAACTTTAAACCAGTACGGCGTTACCTCGCCTTGCCGTACTATCTGTACTGTCTGCGGCTTCGTCGCCTTGTCCTGATTTAAATTTAATCCACTATATTAGCCAGCATTGATTCATGCTAAAAGGTCGTCTGAAATCTGTTTCAGACGACCTTTTGACTTGCCGGGGTAAATTCTGATTATTGGGCAGCTTCGGCGTTTTCGGGAACTTCTTCAGAAACTTCTGAGGCAGCTTCGTTTTCTTGTTCCGACATGTCGTCGGCAGATGTTTCTTGCTCGGGGAGGCTGTTGGTATCAAATTTTTCAGAAGGCATGTTGTTCATTGGTGCTTCATATGCAGGCTGCCCAAAATTTTGTTGCTGCATTACTGCGGCAGGAAGGCGTTTCATTACAAAAAATATTAGCGGAATCATGATAATGAAACAAACCAGCATAAACCACAAATAAGCTTGCATGAAGTGTTTGCGGTTTTTGTTACCGTCCCCAAATGCCCAGACAAATATCATGACAAGGCCTACGATAGGAATGGCGAGTATCAGGAATGTGATGATCCAATCCTTGACGGTCATGACTGCAGTGTCGTTGGATACATTAGGGTGTGGAGTGTTATTTTGATCCATGAATAAACTACCTGAATGAAAGTAAATGAATAGGTCGGCAGCGGGCGGTTTTAATTTCTAATGTTTTAAAATGTGCTGAATGTTAAAGCGGTGACGCTGTGTAGAATCATTTTGCACCTTTACCCGACTGCCCGGCGATTGCAACATATATTTTATCCCAGCTGCAAGGAGGGGAATGTTATCTTTCATTCCGTTTTCATGCAAGTGGGCAGGTGGCGGGATGGGATATCGGAATAGGATGTGTTGGATTTTGGGTCATATGTGGATGGGTTTTAATGGAATGGGGCGGCTTTGCCGTGTTCTATTAAATTCAATCCACTACGGGTAAGAAACTCAGAAGCGGGTTGATGAGATGGGGTGATATGCGGGTTGGTGCTGCAAAAGGAAATTTAATGTAAAGGTCGTCTGAAAATAGGTTTTCAGACGACCTTTAGGGTGGTGAACTATTCTGCGGCAGGTTTTACCGTGTTGCGGACATCGCCGCTTTTTTCTTTATGTTTCAGCACCGCGCGGTCGAGCTTGTCCATCAGAACATCAATGGCGGCGTACATGTCTTGCTCAACGGCCTCGACGTGGAGGTCTTTGCCCGCCAGATGGATGTCTGCTTCAGCCTGTTGATTGAGTTTTTCCACGGAAAGGGTGATGGTAACGGAAATGGCGTTGGCTGCGTGGCGGTTGATGCGTTCCAATTTTTCGGAAACGTAGTTTTTGATGGCCTCGGTAACGTCGAAATTCAGACCGGTGATTTTCAGATTCATAATACAGCTCCTTCGGTGGGGTTCAGTCCGTCAGAAACGGAACGGGAAAACTGCGGTTTAAAACTGTCATTCGGTAAGTTTGCGTTTGTGTGCCGGCGGGATGTCGAGCGATTCCCTGTATTTGGCGACGGTGCGGCGGGCGATGTCTATGCCCTGTTGTTTGAGGAGGCGGACAAGGGTTTCGTCGGAATGGGGTTTGCTGCTGTCTTCGTTTTCGACAATCTGCCCCAAAACGGCTTTAATCGCGCCTTGGCTCAGGCCTTCTTTGTCACCTTCGGAATTGACTGCCTGTGTGAAGAAATAGCGTAACGCAAATAGTCCGCGCGGGCAAGACAAATATTTTTGGTTGGCGGCGCGCGAAATGGTGCTTTCGGCAAGCCCCAATTCGGCGGCTGCGTCTTTCATAAGCATGGGTGCGAGTCCGATTTCGCCGAAGATGAAGAAGTCTTCCTGATTTTTGACGATGTATTCGGCAAGGCGGATGACGGTGCTTTTGCGCAGTTCGAGAGAGTCGATGCGCTGCTTGGCTTCGTTGATTTTTTCTTTCCACTCGGGTGCGCCGTCTTCTGCGGATTTCATGAGTTCGCAGTATTCGCGGTTGAGTTGCAGCTTGGGCCAGGCGGCTTCGTTGCCGATGACTTTCCAGCCGTCTTTGCCTTCTTTGACCCAAACGTCGGGCTGGATGTAGGCGGTCGGTTCGGAGGAGGCGAAACCGTAGGCGGGGTAGGGGTTGAGCGTGGCGATGATGTCGAGTGCGGCTTCTATGGTTTCGCTGTCGATTTCGGGAAAGAGTTTGCGGAAGCGGATGATGTTTTGTTTGCGGTTTTTGCCCAAATCGTGCAGCGAACTTTGGATGAGGTGGGCGGCCGCCTGACGCGCGGGGCTGGCGGGCAGGCGCATGAGTTGGAGCATCAGGGATTCGGTCAGGTCGGCGGCGGCAACGCCGGGCGGGTCGAAGGTCTGCAAAAGGTCGAGGGCGTTTTGCAGCTCGTCTTCGTCCAGCATCCATTCCAAGGGCGTGTTGTCGATAACGTCTTGGATGCTGTCGGTGAAATAGCCTTGGTCGTCCAGGAAGTCGATAAGGATGTGGACGTAGGCGGCTTCTTTGTCGGAAAGGGGGTGTTCGCACACTTGGGCGTGCAGGTATTGGTTGAAATCTTCTTCTTTGGCGATGTTGAGCCACGCATCTTCGGCATCGTCGCCACCGAGGTGGTTGCTGCGCGGCATGGTGGTGCCGTGATTGAACTCTGCGTCGGCAAATTCGTCGGTTTCGGGTCGTTCGAGTAGGGGATTGTCCTGCAACCAGTCTTCGATCTCGCGTTCGAGTTCGATGCCGGACATTTGCAGGATGCGCAGGGATTGTTGCAGACGTTGGTTGAGTTGTTGGGTCTGCCTGAGTTTGAGGCCGAGTAAGGTCATGGTGCAATGTATGTTGATTGGTTTTATGGTGGATTGGGCTTGAGGCGGCGCGGCTTGGCTTACATTACGCTGTCAACTGCTTCTTGTTCATCCACTATGTGATTTCAGACGACGTTTGGTTTGGTAAGGAGGCGCAGAAGGGTCGTCTGAACGGATTTTGTGGTGTGTTTATAGGCGTTTGGTTAACGCTTTTGATTTTTTATCCTAGATGTGTATTTCAACATTTTGCCTTGCCGCCGTCAACTGACGAGGTGTGTTTGAAGATGGGTATCCGGATATTGATGATATGGGTTGGAGATTCGTTTATTGATGGCTTTTATAAAAATTTAAATAAATCATATGGTTGATTGTATTCAGGATGTATTGTTTGAACGGCGTGCGTTTTATCTTACATGGAGCCGATTTTTGTCCGACGTGTCATTTGCGGGAAAAGGGATGCGGACATCGAATGATTTGGGATCATAAAACGGCATAAAGGTCGTCTGAAATCCTGTTCTCTAAAGCTTTGGGCTTTGTTGAACCTGAATTTTCAGACGACCTTCATTCATTTACTGCTTATTTGTTGTTCGGATGGGATTCCATCGGTGCAGACAAAGGCAGCTCAGGCATGGTGCGGGCGGAGTCGGAAACATTGCCGGACAGTGTTTTCAGGAAGGCAACGATGTTGTCGGTGTCTTCTTTCGATAAGTCTTTGCCCAGTTGCGCTTTACCCATGATGGTAACGGCTTTGTCCAATTCCCAAACGCTGCCGTTGTGGAAATATGGATAAGTTTTGGCGACGTTACGCAAGCCGGGGACGCGGAAGAAGAATTCGTCCTCGGCTTTTTTGGTTACGTCAGCACGGCCTTTGTCGTGTTTCGGATCTTCGATGAATTTCCAGTACGGGCCTTCAACCAAACCGAATTTTTGGAAGGTTGCGCCGCCGAGGTTGACGCCGCTGTGGCAGGCAATACAGCCGTTGTCCATAAAGGCGCGCACGCCCTTGCGCTCTTGCTCGCTCAGGGCGTTGACGTTGCCTTTGAGGTAGTCGTCCCATTTGGTCGGCGTCAACAGGGTGCGTTCGAATGCGCCCAGTGCGGTGGTGATGTTTTTGAAGGAAACTGCACCGTCTTCGGGGAAGGCGGTTTTAAACAGTTCTTGATATTCGGGGATTTTGGCGATTTTGGCAGCGGCTGCTTCTTGCGAGTCGTTTGCCATTTCCACAGGGTTGACCAATGGTCCGCCGGCTTGTTCTTCAACGTCAGCCGCACGGCCGTCCCAGAACTGCATGCCGAGCAAGGCGGCGTTTAAAGCGGTCGGGGAGTTGCGTCCGCCGAACTGTCCTTTATGGCCTTGGCTGGTCGGCAGGTTGTCCACGCCTGCGGTGGCAAGGTTGTGGCAGGAGTTGCAGCTTACGGTGTTGCCTTTGGAGAGGCGCGGCTCATACCATAATTGATGGCCGAGTTTGACCTGTTCTTCGGTAAACGGGCGCAGTTTCTGCATTTCTTCGGCACTCGGCAGCGGTTTGAAGATGCCTTGTGCGCGTTTGAGCAGCTCTTGGTCTTCAGGTGAAGCATTGCTGTCAACGGCGGCTTGGGACGCTGCTGAGGCGGTTGAAGCAGCGTCAGGGGTCGTCTGAACGGCAGAGGCCTCGGTCGGTGCGGAAGCAGGTTTTTGTTCCTTGCTTTCCTGTCCGCCACAGGCGGCTAATGCGGATAAAACAGCAAGCGACAGGAGCAGTCGGGTGTTGCGGTGGTTCATGGCGTGTTCCTTTTTGTAGTGGATATTATTATGAGTAAGCACCGTTTCCGTTGAT
This sequence comes from uncultured Neisseria sp., assembly GCA_963456805.1. Taxonomy (GTDB): domain Bacteria; phylum Pseudomonadota; class Gammaproteobacteria; order Burkholderiales; family Neisseriaceae; genus Neisseria. The sequence continues at coordinate 8,196 of CAUOMQ010000046.1, forward strand.
TGCCGTGATGAATGGCGGGCGAAAATAGGGAATGGCATTCCGCTTTGTTTGCGTCCGTTTGATATGTCCGGCTTTTTTGTCCGCGAGGTATAAACAGCGGGCGTGGTTTGCCCTTTGCGGTAAATCAATATTGGATTTTCAATAGAGATAAGCAATATATGTGATAGCTTCTGCGTTTTCATGCGGTTTTCATGTTGAATAGGCCTCTATCGCTTGCACTGCCAAGCCGATTGGTTTAAATTAAACGACAATTTACCGTTGGAAGACACACAATGAAAATCACCGTCATCGGCGCAGGTTCTTGGGGTACAGCCCTTGCCCTGCACTTTGCCAGCCACGGCAACGAAGTCGCCCTTTGGACACGCAATCCCGAACAAGTCCGTACATTGCAGGCAGAACGTGAAAACAAACGCGGTCTGCCCGGTTTCCCTTTCCCTGAATCTTTAACCGTTTATGCCGATTTGGGTGATGTGCTCAAAGACAGCGGGCTCGTTCTTGTCGTAACTTCTGTCGCAGGTTTGAGAAGCAGCGCAGAACTCCTCAAACAACACAATGCCGACCATATCCCCGTCCTTGCTGCCTGCAAAGGCTTTGAACAAGATACAGGGCTGTTGACCTTCCAAGTATTGAAAGAAGTATTGCCTGAGAACAAAAAAATCGGCGTGCTGTCAGGTCCGAGCTTTGCCCAAGAACTCGCCAAACAACTGCCTTGCGCCGTGGTTGTCGCCTCAGAAAATCAGGAATGGATCGAGGAATTGGTGCCGCAACTCAACACCAACGTAATGCGCCTTTACGGCAGCACGGACGTTATCGGCGTGGCTGTCGGCGGTGCCGTCAAAAACGTTATGGCAATCGCCACCGGTCTTTCCGACGGTCTCGAATACGGGCTCAATGCGCGTGCGGCGCTGGTGACGCGCGGTCTCGCCGAAATCACCCGTCTTGCCATGGCTATGGGTGCGCAGCCCAAAACCATGATGGGGCTTGCCGGCATCGGCGACCTTATCCTGACCTGTACCGGCGCACTTTCGCGCAACCGCCGTGTCGGTTTGGGTTTGGCAGAAGGCAAAGAACTGCATCAAGTGTTGGTGGAAATCGGCCATGTTTCCGAGGGCGTCAGCACCATCGAAGAAGTGTTTAACACCGCTGTGAAATACCAAATCGATATGCCCATTACCCAAACCCTGCTGCAACTCATCCGCAAGGAAATGACCCCGCAGCAAGTTGCAGAAAGACTCATGGAGCGCAGCGCGCGCTTTGAGTAAGACCGAACGGCAAAGGTCGTCTGAAAACATCAAGCCAAAAAGTTTCAGACGACCTCAACATTCGGTAGCGATTGACATCCCTGCATCATCATCCTAATATCCTGACCGCCTGCCACCATGCGGCAATACGGAAGCCTATACATGAATCAATCACTCGACACCTTGGAAGTCAGCGTTTACCAGCTGGCCCAAAAATTTGAAACCCTTGTTGGTGAAAACCGCCGCCTTAACGAAGAAATCGACCGCCTCAAGCTCGAGCATGAACAACAAAAGCGCGAACACGAAGCTGCCGTTGACGAATTGAGCGAAGCGCTGCTCGTACAAGTCGGCAAACTCAAAGAAGACCTACAAGGCAAAATCGACAACCTTACCGCCGAAAAAGAACAATACCGCAGCGCATTAGAGCAGACTGCAGAAAAAATCCGCCGGCTCATTGCCCGCCTGCCGCAAGAAACGCAATCATAAGGACACGCCATGAGTATCGAACAAGTCAGCCTCGACATCATGAATGTCAATTTCACCATCAACACCCCGAGCGAAGAAAAAGATACCCTGCTCCAAGCTGTTGATATGCTCAACAAAAAAAGTGCCGCCATCAAAGAGAGCGGACGCATTGTCGGCAGCGATAAAATCGCCATTATGACCGCGCTCAACGTCGTCCACGACCTCCTTAAAATCACACTCAAAGACGATTTGGCAATAGGTGAATTTGAGCGTAAAATAACCGACATGAACAACGCTTGCCAAAAAGCTTTGGCGCGGTTGGAACAAAACTGATTTTTCTTTTTCCCTGCGGTGTCCGCGAAGGCATATATTCCTTTGAACCAATAAGTTCGCTTAAGGTTGCCGGGAGTTGCAGTGGGCGCGAGCGTCTATCCTTAGATGCACCCGAAACTGCCCGAGGTGACCGCCTTGTCAACAAGGTTCAAGCGGATTCAGCCAAAACGGCTCTCGCGGGGATTCCCATATCAAGCCATGCCCGATTGCGGCATGGCTTTCATTTATCATCGGCTTCGACGTCGTCTGAAAAACCAAGCATCAAATTGAAAACGCATCCCGATATTTTGAATTATCAGTAATGTTTTCCAGCTTAAAAACAACATTTCCCAATGCATAAAAACGCCATCATAGAAAAAACACTTTCAGACGACCCCAATCCGATTGACAAAAGCCAATCCCATCTTTAAAATTCACAACTTTCTATATCTATCTGGATTTCCACTATGAAAACCTTTTCAGCGAAACCCCACGAGGTGAAGCGCGAATGGTTCGTTATCGACGCCCAAGATAAAGTTCTGGGTCGCGTTGCAGCCGAAGTCGCACACCGTCTGCGTGGCAAGCACAAACCTGAATACACCCCCCACGTTGACACCGGCGACTACATCATCGTCATCAACGCGGACAAACTGCGTGTAACCGGTGCCAAATTCGAAGACAAAAAATACTTCCGTCACTCCGGTTTCCCCGGCGGTATCTACGAGCGTACTTTCCGTGAAATGCAAGAGCAATTCCCGGGCCGCGCTTTGGAACAAGCCGTAAAAGGCATGTTGCCTAAAGGCCCATTGGGTTACGCTATGATCAAAAAACTGAAAGTGTACGCTGGTGCAGAACACGCCCATGCCGCACAACAACCCAAAGTTTTGGAATTGAAATAAGGACACGACATGAACGGTAAATACTATTACGGCACAGGCCGCCGCAAAAGTTCAGTGGCTCGTGTATTCCTGACTAAAGGTACCGGCCAAATCATCGTAAACGGTCGTCCCGTTGACGAATTCTTCGCCCGCGAAACCAGCCGCATGGTTGTTCGCCAACCTTTGGTCCTGACTGAAAACGCTGAAGCGTTTGACATCAAAGTCAACGTTATCGGCGGCGGTGAAACCGGTCAATCCGGCGCTATCCGCCACGGCATTACCCGCGCCCTGATCGACTTCGACGCTGCGCTGAAACCTGCCTTGTCTCAAGCCGGTTTCGTGACTCGCGATGCTCGTGAAGTTGAACGTAAAAAACCAGGTCTGCGCAAAGCACGCCGCGCAAAACAATTCTCCAAACGTTAATTCGTTTTTGGAATCTCAAAAAGCCCTGCAAAGCAGGGCTTTTTTTATTTGTTGCATCTCTTGGATTGCCTATGCATTTTTGAGACTGGTTGAGAGAGGGCGGACGGCTGAGAGATATAGTGGATTAAATTTAAATCAGGACAAGGCGACGAGCCGCAGATAGTACAGATAGTACGAAACCGATTCACTTGGTGCTTCAGCACCTTAGAGAATCGTTCTCTTTGAGCTAAGGCGAGGCAACGCCGTACTGGTTTAAAGTTAATCCACTATACAATGAGGTTTTTGCAGGGTTGTCTAAACATGACGGATTTCTCAAAGGGACTTGTGGCGGCGTTGGCTTCCAATTTATTGTTTTCCATGCTGTTTCTGTACGGAACTTGGATGTATCCGATGACCGGGACGGAAGTTTTTGCTTGGCGCATGGTTGCAATGTTGGCGGCCATATGCGTATTGATGGGCATGAGCGATGGCTGGAAGGCGGCAGGGCAGTTTGTTCGTGAAACGGGCAGGGATTGGAAACGTTGGTTTTTGATTATGTTGCCCACGCCTGTTTTCGCAAGTCAGCTTTGGCTGTTTGTATGGTCGCCGGTCAATGGTGAAGGCGTGAATGTAGCAATGGGCTATTTCCTGTTCCCATTGGCGATGCTGGCGTGCGGCAGGATTTGGTTTAAGGAAACGCTTAACCGTCTGCAAATAGTAGCGGTCGTATCGGCATGTTTGGGCGTGGTATGGGAGTTGGTACGATCCGGCGCATTTTCATGGGCGACGGTATGGGTATTCGGGACGTACCCCATCTATTATTTGGCGCGCCGCAAACTGGGCGTGCCGGCATTGATAGGGCTGACGTTTGATTTGCTCGTGATTGCGCCTTGTGCCTTGTCTTGTATTCTGACGCAAACCGATACCATTAATTTGATTGCGTCGACCCCAAAACTTATCGGCTTTATCGTTCTGCTGGGTATCAATAGCGCGGTCGCCATGCATTTGAATTTAAAAGCAAGCCAATTATTACCCATTGCCGTATTCGGTATGTTGAGCTATTTGGAGCCGGTCTTGCTGTTTATCATTTCGATTGCGTGGCTGGGCGAACCTTTGGAGAGCGGGTCATTAATCAGCTATGGATTTATCTGGTTGGGGTTGAGTCTGATGATGGTAAACGGATGGCTGGCAATGAAGAGAAGGGTCGTCTGAAGCCGCTGTTTTATATAGTGGATTAACTTTAAATCAGTACGGTGTTGCCTCGCCTTAGCTCAAAGAGAACGATTCTCTAAGGTGCTGAAGCACCAAGTGAATCGGTTCCGTACTATCTGTACTGTCTGCGGCTTCGTCGCCTTGTCCTGATTTAAATTTAATCCACTATAAATTTCAGACGACCTTGCTCCGTCAAAATCGCATTTCCCGCTTTCCGTCCTAAAGTTTCAATTTCTAAATCAATGTCGTCAGCAGGCTGTCTCGGCTTGTCAAACTTTTGCCTGATAGACAGCATTCGATATCGAAAGGTCGTCTGAAACATCTTTTCAGACGACCTTTGCCGTTTCCATTAAAATACCGTATTCACATTTTTCAGACGGCCTCTTCCCATGTTTCCCGACCAATCCGCCCCCAATCTGCTGCAAGGCTTGAATCCCGAACAACTCTCCGCCGTAACCTGGCCGCCGCAATCTGCCCTTGTGCTGGCGGGCGCGGGCAGCGGCAAAACCCGCGTGCTGACCACGCGCATCGCATGGCTTTTGCAAACCGGTCAGGCAAGTGTACACAGCATTATGGCGGTAACGTTTACCAACAAAGCCGCCAAAGAAATGCAAACCCGACTCGGCGCGATGATTCCCATCAACGTCCGCGCCATGTGGCTCGGCACGTTCCACGGTCTCTGCCACCGCTTTCTACGGCTGCACCACCGCGACGCAGGCCTGCCGTCTTCCTTTCAAATCCTCGACAGCGGCGACCAGCTTTCCCTGATTAAACGCCTGCTCAAAAGCCTCAACATCGCCGAAGAAATCATCGCGCCGCGTTCGCTGCAAGGCTTTATCAACGCGCAAAAAGAATCCGGTTTGCGCGCTTCCGTGTTGAGCGCACCAGACCCGCACACAAGCCGCATGATTGAATGCTACGCCGAATACGACAAAATCTGCCAACGCGAAGGCGTAGTCGATTTTGCCGAACTCATGCTCCGCAGCTACGAAATGCTGCAAAGCAACGAAATCCTGCGCCAACACTACCAAAACCGCTTCAATCACATTCTGGTCGACGAGTTCCAAGACACCAACAAACTGCAATACGCCTGGCTGAAACTCATGGCGGGCGGCAACGCGGCAGTGTTTGCCGTCGGCGACGACGACCAAAGCATCTACCGATTCCGCGGCGCGCACGTCGGCAACATGACCGCGCTGATGGAAGAATTCCACATCGACGCGCCCGTCAAACTCGAACAAAACTACCGCTCCGTCGGCAACATCCTCGCCGCCGCCAACGCCGTCATCGAAAACAACGACGAACGCCTCGGCAAAAACCTGCGCACCGACGCCGAAGCAGGCGACAAAATCCGCTACTACTCCGCCTTTACCGACCTCGAAGAAGCCCAGTTCATTGTTGACGAAACCAAAGCCCTCGAACGCGAAGGCTGGGATTTGGACGAAATCGCCGTCCTCTACCGCAGCAACGCCCAATCCCGCGTCATCGAACAAAGCCTGTTCCGCAGCGGCATTCCCTACAAAATCTACGGCGGATTGCGCTTTTACGAACGCCAAGAAATCAAACACGCGCTCGCCTACCTGCGCCTCGCCGTCAATCCCGACGACGACAACGCCCTCTTGCGCGTCATCAACTTCCCGCCGCGCGGCATCGGCGCACGCACCATCGAAAACCTTCAGACGGCCTCAAACGAACAAGGCATCACCCTTTGGCAAGCAGCCTGCAACGCCGGCGCAAAAGCCGCCAAAGTCGCCGCCTTCGTCCGCCTGATTGAAGCCCTGCGCAACCAAGTCGGACAACTGCCGCTGCCCGAAATCATCGTCGGCATCCTCAAAGACAGTGGCCTGACCGAACACTACCGAACCCAAAAAGGCGACAACCAAGACCGCCTCGACAACCTCGACGAACTCGTCAACGCCGCCATCGGGTTCAAACCCGAAGACAGCAACTTCGAAATCCTGCCCGACAACATTTCAAACGACCCCGCCTTCCCCATCCTCGCCTTCCTAAGCAACGCCGCCCTCGAATCCGGCGAAAACCAAGCAGGCGCGGGCGAAAAAGCCGTCCAACTCATGACCGTCCACGCCGCCAAAGGCTTGGAATTTAACGCCGTCTTCCTCACCGGCATGGAAGAAGGCCGCTTCCCCAGCGAAATGAGCCTTGCCGAACGCGGCGGCCTCGAAGAAGAACGCCGCCTCATGTACGTCGCCATCACCCGCGCCCGCAAACGCCTCTACATCACCATGGCGCAGCAGCGCATGCTGCACGGGCAAACCCAATTCGGTATCGTCTCCCGCTTCGTCGAAGAAATCCCCCCCGAAGTATTGCACTACCTGTCCGTCAAAAAGGCCGCCTACGACAGCTACGGCAGCCCGCGCCAAACCGCCGCGCCCAAAGACAAAATCATCGACGATTACAAACAGCCGCAAACCTACGCAGGCTTCCGCATCGGACAAAACGTCCGCCACGTCAAATTCGGCACCGGCGTCATCATCGATGCCGTGGATAAAGGCGAATCCGCTCGACTGACCATCAACTTCGGCAAACAGGGCGTGAAAGAGCTGGATACCAAATTTGCGAAATTGGAAGAGATGTGAAAGAGGGATGGCAGAGGTCGTCTGAAACCCGTAGCGTGGACTTTGCCCACGAATCAAGCCCAAAATTTCAGACGACCTCTTTTACCCAACATTATCGTGGGCAAAGCCCACGCTACAATGAATACCGACGAGGCAAAGGTCGTCTGAAAACGGGAGGAGCAATTTTGCCAAAACCTCCGCTGTCATTCCCGCGCAGGTGGGGATTTAGATGTAGGTTGGATACTTGTATCCGACAAAAACATTTGACGCGTCTATCGTTTCCGAAAAACCGATGTTGAAAATGTCGGATTCGAGAATCCGACCTACGGCAAAAAACCGTAGCAAGAGAGAATATAGTCAATTAAAAATAAAATAGTACAATACTCAACTTTGAAGGTTTAACCA
>CAUOMQ010000047.1:0-15625 GCA_963456805.1 uncultured Neisseria sp.
GGAACCGATTCACTTGGTGCTTCAGCACCTTAGAGAATCGTTCTCTTTGAGCTACGGCGAGGCAACGCCGTACTGGTTTAAAGTTAATCCACTATAAAGTGTAGAAGATTCAGGGCGGTAGTTGAAAAGTATGCTAGGCAGAGGGGGAAGGGCGCTGTCTCTGTCGAGCATTGAAAAAAGGTCGTCTGAAAATGTGTCGTTGCTCCAAACCGACACCGTTTCAGACGACCTTTTATTTATTATGGTTAAAATCCACATGGATTATGATAAATTGGTATAATTTCAAAACTGATTATCCAATACATTTTTTCCTTAATATAAAAATAAAATGAACCATAATAAACATTACGGGACAATCGCCCATTGGTTCGGGGAAATGAGCCGCGGCTCCATTATTTGCGACGAATCTTCGCAACGCATCTTTGCCAACCGCCAATCCCTCCACCCCGATTATCAAGAACCTGAAACCGGACACCGTGTCAGCTTTCAAATAGAAACGGAAAACAACCGCGCCGTCGCAAGGGATGTCGAGCGCGTCAATCCGGGTTATAAAAACAATGACAGCGCGGTCATTACACTGACCGACTGGGATTGGTCGAAGAATGGTGGTTATGGAATGGATGTTTCAAACGAAGGGCAGCCGGTGTTTGTGCTGGGACAGTTTCTTGCCGACCAAACCCGTACGCCTAGGGCGGGTGACCGCCTTGAAGGCACGCTCCGCCGCCATCCCAACGGACAATGGCTGCTGGTCAATGCCGTTATCCGCAGTACGCCTGAGTCCGAACCCGAGCCTGAATCGATACACGCTGCGCCCGCCCAAAAAGCGCAAGGTCAAACCGTACACTTTTTCCGTCCGGAGCACGGTCCTAAAGTTGAAGTCAAAATCGAGCAGCCGTTGGTTGCAGAAACCCGCTATCCCGCTCCAAAATCCGCTCAAAAGAATCTGTTGCCGCCCAATCAGGTCATGAGCGGTACGATTACCACATGGGACGATGCCAAAGGCTACGGCTTCATTCGTTTCGGCGACGAATCCCAAAATATTTTCTTCCACATCAGCGCGTACCATTACAATACTTGCCGTCCGCAAACAGGGCAGCGCGTCAGTTTCTACTGCAACCGCCCGATAGAAGGCAACCGCCAACAAGCCGTCAAGGTTGTCCGGCTGGGCGACGAAGCATTCCTGTTTGACGAATTGCCACCCGACTACAACAGGCTCAATATCGATATGCAGGCACTCCTGATCAACAGCGTCATCGCCGTCGTTTTCCTGACCGTTGTCGCCGTACTTTCCAATAAACTGTTTTTCATTTACGTCCTTATCAGTATCGCCGCCTTCATCCTCTATCAACAGGACAAGCAGACGGCGATGGAGTCCGCGCGCAAAATCAGACGTAAAAACGAATACCAAAACCGTATCCCAGAAAACAAACTGCACGCATTCAGCCTGCTGGGCGGCTGGCCCGGCGCATTGGTTGCGCGCGCCGCGTTCCGCCACAAAACCAAGAAAGTTCCTTTTGTTCAGATTTTCTGGCTGACAGTGGCAATAAATGTTGCCATTACCTATGCCCTGCTGATACATTACGCCGATAATCCTCTGACGAATTTTCTGAAAAACTAAACTGAAACAAAGGAATATCATGTCTTTTGCATTTTTCTTCCCCGGTCAGGGTTCGCAAAGCCTCAATATGATGGACGGCTTCGCAGGACAATCGGTCGTAAAAAACACCTTCGACGAAGCTTCTGCCGTCTTGGGTCAAGATTTGTGGGCGATGATTAACGGTACGGACGCCGACCTCATCGGGCAGACCGTGAATACGCAGCCCATTATGCTGGCTGCCGGCGTTGCCGTTTACCGTGCCTATCTTGAAGCGGGCGGCAAAACGCCAGCCGTCGTTGCCGGACACAGCCTTGGAGAATACACAGCACTCGTTGCCGCCGGTGCATTGGATTTTGCGGATGCAGTCAAACTCGTCCGCCTGCGCGCCGAACTGATGCAGTCTGCCGTACCGCAAGGCGTAGGTGCGATGGCGGCGATCCTCGGCTTGGAAGATGAACAGGTTAAAGCCATTTGTGCAGAAGCTGCGCAAGGCGAAGTGGTCGAAGCCGTCAACTTCAATTCACCCGGACAAGTCGTGATTGCGGGCAATGCCGCCGCCGTAGAGCGCGCCATGAATGCAGCCAAAGAAGCGGGAGCCAAACGCGCGCTGCCGCTGCCTGTATCCGTTCCTTCGCATTGCAGCCTGATGAAGCCTGCTGCGGAAAAACTTGCCGAAGCGCTCAAAACCGTCGAAATCAAACAACCGAAAATCCGCGTCATCCATAATGCCGATGTTGCCGCTTACGACGATGCAGAGAAAATCAAAGACGCGCTTGTCCGCCAACTTTACAGCCCTGTGCGCTGGACGGAAACCGTCAATGCGCTGGTTGCTGAAGGCATTGCCGAATCCGCCGAATGCGGACCGGGCAAAGTGTTGGCAGGTTTGGCAAAACGTATCAACAAAGAAGCCGTGTGCAGCGCTTTGACCAATTCCGAACAAGTTGCTGCCTTTATCGAAGCGCATTAAGTTTGCCGCTTGTTATGTTTCAGACGACCTTTCTTAATGAAAGGTCGTTTTTTAATGTCTGTTGGTTGTGTTTGGATAGGGGAAGGACTGGCAGCAGGAGGGCGTTTCTTATTCCAATCCACTATCAATTTATTTTGAACATTTAAGGTCGTCTGAAAAAACTTTACAGAAATAAAAATCGTTATTCATTTAAAAACAGCAATTTCGTCGCATCGGTAACTTCGTTGCGATATAATCATAGGCTTTACCAATCCGACAGATTGATAAAATATTCAATCTGCATTAATCCGGAACACCGAGCCAATGATAGAAAAACTGACCTTCGGCCTGTTTACCCAAGAAGATTCGCGCAGCTTCATGCGCTTGATGGCTTACATCCGTCCTTATAAAGTCCGCATCATTTTTGCGTTAATTGCTATCTTCGGTGTCGCCGCCACCGAAAGCTATCTTGCCGCCTTTATTGCCCCCTTGGTCAACCAAGGCTTCGCTCCGCCTTCTGCCCCGCCCGAACTCAATACCGCAGGCGGCATCGTTGCCACGCTGCAAAACTGGAAAGACCAATTTACCTACCTGATTTGGGGTACGCCTAACAAAGTCTGGGTTGTGCCGATATTTTTTATCTTTTTGGTCATTATTCGAGGCATCAGCCGCTATGTCAGCACATATCTGCTGACTTGGGTTTCCGTTATGGCAATCAGTCATCTGCGCCGCGATATGTTTGCCAAGATGCTGCAACTCTCTTCCAAATTCCATCAGGAAACCCCTTCCGGCACAGTTTTAATGAACATGGTGCAAATGGCGGAATCATCCATCAGCAACGCCAGTAATGTCTTTATCGTTTTGACCCGCGATACCATGATTGTCATTGGTTTGGTCTGCGTCCTGCTGTATTTGAACTGGCAGCTCAGCCTGATTGTCGCCCTGATGTTCCCGTTGCTGTCTTTACTGTCCCGCTATTACCGCAACCGTCTGAAAGATATCATTGCCAGTGCGCAGCAAAGTATCGGTACGCTCAATAACGTCGTTAACGAAGTCCACCAAGGACACCGCGTGGTCAAGCTCTTCGGCGGTCAGAAGAAAGCGTCCGAACGCTTTGCCGAAGTCAATGACACCATCGTCCGTCTCGGTAAAAAAATCACACAAGCCAGCGCGGCGCGTTCTCCGTTCAGTGAGTTGATTGCGTCGTTTGCTTTGGCTGTCGTCATCTTTATCGCCCTTTGGCAGAGTCAGCAAGGCTATACCACCATCGGCGAATTCATGGCATTTATCGTTGCTATGTTGCAAATGCTCGGTCCGATCAAAAACTTGGCGAACATCAGCATCCCCATGCAGACCATGTTTATCGCTTCGGATGCGGTTTGCCAATTCCTCGATACCGAGCCTGAACAAGACAAGGGTACCAAACATCTGAAAAACGTTTCAGGTCGTCTGAAATTCGAAAACGTCGATGTCCGCTACCACGAAGACGGTAAAAAAGCCTTGGACGGCTTCAATCTTGACATCCGCCAAGGTGAACGCGTTGCTTTGGTCGGTCGCTCAGGCAGCGGCAAATCCACCGTCGTCAACCTGCTTCCGCGTTTTGTCGAGCCAAGTTCCGGCGCGGTTTATTTAGATGATGTGAATATCGAAGACATCAAACTCGACAACCTGCGCTCCCAATTCGCCCTTGTTTCCCAAGATGTTTTCCTGTTTGATGACACCCTTTTGGAAAACGTCCGTTACAGCCGTCCCGATGCCACTGAAGAAGAAGTATTGGCAGCCCTCAAAGCCGCGAATTTGAAAGACTTGGTTGAAAGTTCGCCATACGGCTTGAACCAACAGATAGGTGCAAACGGCAACCAACTCTCCGGTGGTCAGCGTCAACGCGTCGCCATTGCACGCGCCATTTTGAAAGATGCCCCCATCCTGCTTTTGGACGAAGCCACCAGCGCGCTGGACAATGAATCCGAACGCCTCGTCCAACAAGCCCTTGAACGCCTGATGGAAAACCGCACCAGCATCATCGTCGCCCACCGCCTGACCACCGTCGAACAAGCCGACCGTATCATCGTTATGGATGAAGGCCATATTGTCGAACAAGGCACACACAGTGAGCTGATGGCTCAAAACGGCTATTACTCCATGTTGCGCAATATGCCGAAACAGGCAGCAGGTTGATTTTCAGACGACCTGTCGGTCATTTGAAGGACGATTTACCTAAGAGGTCGTCTGAAAACACCGAGCCGAAAGACAAGGAAGGCTGCCGAACAGACAGAAAGGAACTATCCGCATGAATCATCAAGCCCAGTCCCCCACCGTCTCCGTGATGATCCCTTACTACAACTGTAAGGAATACATTGTAGAAACCATCCAGTCCGTCCTTAGCCAAAGCCATCAGAATTTTGAAATCATCATTGTTGACGACGGCTCCGACCCGGAACACGCCGATTATTTGAGGGAGTTTCTGGCAGACAAGCCCGCCATACGTTACGCCGTACAAAACAATCAAGGCGTTGCCGCCGCCCGAAACCATGCGGCGCGGCTAGCGGGGGGCAAATACTTCCTGTTTCTTGATTCAGACGACCTCATCCTGCCGGATTACATCGAAAAATGCGTCACGGTTTTGGAAAACAATCCCGACTGCAAGCTGGTGTATCCGTTGGCGGAATATTTCGATGCGCAAGAAGGCTTATGGAATCTGCCGGATTATGACGGTTTGGAAAGCCTGTTGATGGGTAACCGTTTCCCTTCATCTGTCTCCATGCACCGCGCCGAAGATTTTGCCGCCTTGGGTGGATTTGATGAAAACCTGACGACACACGAAGACTGGGATTTTTGGATACGCCTCTTAAGCAACGGCGGAACCGTTATCCGTATTCCGGAAGTATTGTTCCGCTACCGCAAACGCCGTGACGGGTCATCACTGATTAACCGCTTGGAGCAAAATCCTGATTTAAACCGCGAAGACTGGCAAAAAGTTTACGAGAAAAACCGCGCGCTGTTTATGCAACATCATTTGGGATATTCCGACTGTATTCAAAAAATATCCTTACTAGAACAACAAATCCAATCTTTATCCGAATTAAACCTTCAATTGCGAGAAGACAATACCAATATGCAAAATCAAAACCAAGAATTGCAGCATGTAATGGCAAAACTGCTGCAACAAACCGAACTGTCTGCCAAGCAGACCGAATCTCTACAACAGCAAATCGACATGTTGATGCAGTTGATGGTGCGCAGCCAGGCAGCAGAAGAGCAATCGAAAGAACAAGACAAACAAATCGAACTGCTGAAAAAACAAATCGATACCTTGCAGCAGGAAAAACAGTCGCTCGAACACACCATCCATACCTTGAATGAAAACAGACAATCGTTCGAGCAAACCATACACGGACTCAATGAAAACCGTGCTTTATTGGAGCAGCACATCCGTCAGGAAAGCCAACGATTGGCAAAATACAAAGGGTTGTGGACGGTTAAGGTATTCAAGCCGTTCGTTAAAACCGAACAGGCCATCAGCTCTGCCAACCGCTACCGCAAAGGCTTCCGTCTTTTGGTGCGTGAGAAGGGCAGTATCGGCAAGGCATATCAGTTTTTACGCCGCCATTACAAGCAAACCCATTCGATTAAAAGCGTGAAACAGCTTTTAAAAATGGTCGGTTCTTCGCCTGTTGTTGCACAGGAAGTTCTTGGTGTTCAGGCAGACTCGATTCCGCAAACGTTTATCCAGCGGCTGATCAAACACGCTGCCGACACGCTTGCGTCTAAAGTTGCCATCATTGCCGAACTTAGTATTCCGCAATGCAAAAAATACCGCGTTATCCAAAAGCAGGAAATGCTTGAAGAGCTGGGTATTCCTTGTTCCGTGACTTCATGGACGGACAGCAACGAAGCCAAGAAACAGATTTCTTTGGCAAGTTTGGTGATTTTCTACCGCGTTCCCGGTTTTGACAGCGTAATGGATTTAATTGCGGAATGCCGTCGTCTGAACATCAAAACATTATGGGATGTCGATGATTTGATTTTTGACGAAGATGTCCTGAAAACCAGCAGCACCATCAACTCGCTTGAACCGGCAGAAAAAGAAGGCGTGATCAACGGCGCGAAACTTTATCGGCAAGCCATGTTGGCGTGCGACGAAGGCATCGCTTCGACTTCCGGGCTGGCAAAAGCCATGAAGGAAGCAGGTTTGGAAACCGTTTATGTGGTTGAAAACGCGTTGGATGATGAAACGCTGGCAGCGGCACGCAGCATCGAGGGTCGTCTGAAAAAACAAGAAGACGGTTTGATTCGGATTATTTACGGTTCGGGCACCAAAACGCACAACATCGACTTTTTGGAAGCCGCTCCTGCGCTTGCCAACATATTGAAAGAAAATCCGAATGTCAGGTTCAGAATCATCGGCTATTTGGAGCTGCCCGAATATTTCGATGAAGTACAAAGCCAAATCGAGCGCATCCCGTTTTGCAACTATACGGAATACCTGACTTATTTGTCCGAATGCGACATCAGCATTGCGCCTTTGGAAAACTTCGTTTTCAACGATGCCAAGAGCAACATCAAATACCTTGAAGCATCGATTACCAAAGTGGCGTCCATATGTTCGCCAAGGGCGGCTTTCGCCGATGTGATTGTTAACGGCGAAAACGGCTTTCTGGCAGACAACGAACAGCAATGGCATGAAGCGTTCGACACCCTGATTCAAAATTCCGAGTTGCGCGACAGTATGGCGCAGGCGGCATACCGTACGGTCACGGAAACATACAGCCCGCAAGCCATCGGCAGCACGCAGCTTGCACCCGCCGTCCGTTTTGAATCTGCAGCAAAAGGGAAAATCAAAGTCTTATCGTTTAACGTTTACTATCATCCGCAATCGTTTGGCGGGGCGACCATCGTTGCCGAACAACTGAACAAACTGCTTGCCGATGAAGAAGCCTACGAAATATATGCGGTAACGACTTTGCCGATGAAAAGCTGGCTGCCGCCGTACAGCGTCATCCGTTACGAATACGGCAAAGTGACCGTGTTCGGCGTTGCCGTTCCTTCAGAAGATGCGGCCGCCCACGAAAACCCGCGTTTTGATGCTGCCGTCAAAGACATCATCGAACTTGTACAGCCCGACATCGCCCATATCCATTGCATTCAAAGCATGGGTGTCGGTATGGTTGATATTTGTCGGGAAGCTGGTGTCAAAACCCTCGTTACCCTGCATGACGCATGGTGGATTTGTCCGAACCAGTTCATGCTTGACGAAAATGAAGTCTTCCGCGAGCAATGGAATACCGAAGACGAACGGAGCAAAACCATAGCCCGCGCCCTGTCGAAAATCGATATGTTGCTTGCGCCCAGCAAATATTTTGCCGAGCTGCATGAAAGAACTTTGGGCAGGAACGTCCTTGTCAACAAAAATGGCGTTACTCGCCCCTTGGGTCAAATATCCAAACGGAAAAAAGACGTTATCCGCTTCGGCTATGTCGGCGGAAAAACCAAAATCAAAGGCGTTCATCTGATTTTAGAAGCCTTCAGGAAACACCGTTTCCCCAATGCCGAACTGGTTGTCGTGGACAATATGCTCAATGTCGGTGCGCGTTCGTTTTTTGACAGCGATTTCGACGGCGTGGAACGCTTCCGTATCGAACCTGCTTACAGCCAAGACACCATCGACTATTTCTTCTCGGAAATCGATGTTTTGCTGTTCCCGACCCAATGGAAAGAAAGTTTCGGCTTGACGGTCAGGGAAGCAGTGTTGCGTGATGTTTGGGTAATCGCCACGGATGCTGGCGGCGTGTCCGAAGACATTATCGACGGCGAAAACGGCACTGTCATTCCGTTTGACAGCGGCGTGGAAGAGTTGAGCCGCGCCATTGCCGAAGTTTGCGAACGCTATCAAGCAATGGACGATGGCGCAGTCATTGAATTGCCGAAAAGCCATATTCGGACTTTTGCGGAACAAAAAGACGAATTGGCAGGCCTATATCAAGAAATACTGTCGAACCAAGCAGATTGATGTTTTCAGACGACCCTTTCGATGGCAGCAAAGGGTCGTCTGAAAATGACAGCGAATGAATTTAAATCTGTACAGCGTTGTGCCGCCAAGCCAATATCCAATGAGTTGAAGTACCTAAGATTAACCGCCCCGCACCTGAATCATGAATAAAACCATCATCCTTGCCGTACCCTATATGTACGAACTCGACAAGTGCATCGAAAAAAACCTGCGTTTTTTGGGGTTCGACGTCGTCAACCTTTGTTACGACGACAGGGATTCTTTTTATCCCAATATGGCGAGTAGGGTGAAAAACTTATATTACAAATATGTTGCCAAAGACGGCGACTACAAAAAGGTTTTGAAATATAGCCGCTATCGGGATGACATTGCGCGCAAGCTGGGTTCGTTAAACGGCAAAAAAGCGGATTACGCCTTGTGTATCCGTGCCAACATTTATCCCAAAGAAATCATTGCTGCCATTCGTGCGCACAGTGAAATATGTGTCAATTACCAATGGGACGGCATCGGGAGATTCCCCGATATCTTGGAATATTTGGACTATTTTGACCAATGCTGGGTTTTCGACCCGCAAGATATTAAGCAGTATCCGGAATACGGGTTCAAAGCCACGACCAACTTCTACTTCGATTTGCCTGTCCCCGAACTGCCGTCAAACGACAGCCTCTACTTCCTCGGCGGCTACGAACTGAGGAGGGAAGGGCAGACCAAGCATTTCATCAGCGAATCGGAACGCCTTGGGCTGCCTTTGGATTTCCATATTTATTGCAAAGACGACCGCGCCGAAAAAGCCTTCGGCACAAAAGGCATCACTTATCTCGACCGCAGCAGCATCCTGAGTTTTGAAAACAATTTAAGCAAGGTGCAAAGCTGCGGGGCGGTGGTCGATTTTGCCCAGTTTGACCATTACGGTTTGTCGTTCCGCATTTTCGATGCCCTGCGATTCGATAAAAAACTGATTACGACCAACCAAAGCATACGCGACACCGACCTTTATCATCCTGACAATGTGTTTTTATGGGATGGCGGCAGCTTGGACGAATTGCCTGATTTCTTGGCGCGTCCGTATCAGCCGGTCAGTCCGGATATCAAAGAAAAATATTCGTTTACCCAATGGCTCAACCGTATGCTCGGTATCGGCAATTAATGAAGGCGAACTTGTGCCGCAGCCGTTTTAAGAATTTCATCATTGCCTGATTGTATAGTGGTTTAAAGTTAATCCACTATATTTTCAGACGACCCTTCCTCTTTACCGCACGACGATTATGAAAAAGAAAACCGTTATCCTGGCTATGCCGGAGCTGTTTAAAATCCACGAGCTCATTATTGAGAATCTGGAAAAATGCGGCTTCGACGTGCTGTCCCTGACTTACGAAGAAAAAGAATTTAAATACAAAAGCATCTTCCAACGTATGCAGAAAATCTGGTACCGCAACGTTCTCGGACGAATGGATTTCAAGAAACGGGTGATGTTCCGTTTGGTGGAAGAGCGGCTAGAAGCGTTGTTGGAACAATATCCCGAGCAGGCAGATTATTGCTTCATGATTTGGCTGGGCGCGTATCCGAAAGAGTTTATTTCCAAGCTGCGCAACCACGCCAAACTGATGGTCTATTACAACTGGGAAGCGCTGACTTTTTTGAAAGAAGATTTTGAAAATATCGAATTTTTCGACAAATTTTATTTCTTCGATCCATTTGATCAAAACAAGCTGCCCGAATACGACCATGTATTGCATCCGACCACAAGTTTCTATTTCGACAGCTTCACGTCGTCTGAAAAAACCGAAAACAAAATCCTCTTTATCGGATCGTACGCAGAAGACCGCAACAGCGACATCCGCGCATTCTGTGACGCCGCACGCGCCATCGGTTTGGATATCGACTTCCGTCTGGCGAGCAAGAAAATCGCCGAAGAGCAAGCCGCACTGGGCATCCCTGAAGTACAGTTCTTCTCGTTTGCCAACGCGTTGTCTTACCGCCAGAATTTAGAAGAAGCCGCCAAATCCTCCGTATTGGTCGACTTCCTCAACCGCAAGCATTACGGCTTGTCTTTGCGGATTTTTGAGGCCATTGGTTTGGATAAAAAACTGATTACCACCAATCCGACCATCGTGCATTACGATTTTTACCATCCCGACAATATGTTCTACTGGGACGGCAGCAATCTCGACGAACTCAAAGACTTCCTGACCCGACCGTTCGTTCCCATCGCGCCGGAATTGAAACGCAAATACAGCTTCAGCAACTGGATAAACTGCGCATTCGATATCGAGCCGAACATACCGATCGGGCTGCCGCATATCGACAGGGATGCCATTCAACAGATATAGCGGATAAGCAAATTTGCGGGATAGGCGGTACAAATAAAAGGGAAAATATTCACTGAGTGCTTCGGCACTTTCAAAGTCTATTCACAATAAATGATGCCGCGCGGACGCCGGCTGTTCAAACACAGGCGGTTTGTCCGTTAAAAGACATCTTTCACATCGAGAATGTACGGTTTGCCGTACCTTCTCCCGCTTGCCGTTTCCCGAATCTGAAACCTATCCTGTTTTCAAAGGTCAGTTTGAACAGGGCAACAAGATATTTATTCATCTGTATAACAATAATAAGTTGATGATTTTAAAATCAATAGGAGGACACACACCATGTCTCGGAAACCTATTATCTTATTAGGCATGTACCAAGTTAACGACATTTATAAATTGCTTATCCAAAATTTAGAAAAACAAGGATTTCAAGTTGTCGATATCAGCTACAACCATATCGCGCCCCCCTTCAAATATTCGTCTTTAAAAATGAGGCTGGGGGCATTCTGGTGCAAAAAAGTCCTGAAGCAGAAAAAGAAAAAAGAAATTTTGAGGAAAAAAGCCCGGCTTCGGCATTTCACGAAAATTTATCAAGAAATGATGGAGAAAATAAAAACATACGAGTATTTCGATTACGCATTGTTTTTAAACGGACAAATCTATCCGAAGTATCTGCTGGAACAGGTCAAGCGAAAAACCGAAAAGCTGATGGTGGCCTACCAATGGGACGGGTTGGACAGATTTCCCAAAATATGGGAGAGCATCGATATTTTCGACAAAGTGTATGCCTTCGACCCTGAAGACAACCGGAAATATCGCGATAAAGTCATTCCTGCTGCTAATTTTTATTTTGAAGTAGACCAACCAACCGATACCAGCAACCGCTACGATTTTTATTTTCTGGGATCGCATGTTCCCGATCTCGGCAGGGATAAAGCCATTTCAACTTTTTCCAAATATGCTGAAAAGAAAGGCTGGAAAATCGATTTCACGATATTCCATGTCAACGACGGCAGTTTGAACGAACATTCCGATGTTTATCCCGACAGTATCAAAGCGACGGCAGAGCCGCTCACGTTCGAGGACAACATCAAGCGCGAAATGCAAAGCCGCGTCTTGCTGGATTTTAAAGCGGCGGTGCATACGGGTTTATCGTTTCGGACAATCGAGTCGGTCGGCTATCGGAAAAAGCTCATTACCACCAATGCCGAAGTTGCCAAATACGATTTTTATCATCCCGACAATATCTATATTTGGGACGGTAAAACCTTTGACGGTATGGAAGCGTTTCTCGACAAACCCTATTGCGAGCTGCCGCCCGAAATCTACCAAAAATACAGCTTCGACAACTGGTTGAGATACATATTGGATCTGCCTCCGTATCAAGAAATCACGTTACCCGAGTAAGCCTCTTTGAGGTCGTCTGAAAGCCTTTGATGTTTTCAGACGACCTCAAAAATTAGATTCATCACACTATTTATGCTATAAGGTCGTCTGAAATTAACAGACTCCATTCCCAAAACAAGGAAGTAAACATGAGCACACAAGATTTAAGCGGCAAAATCGCATTGGTAACAGGCGCATCGCGCGGTATCGGCGCGGCGATTGCCGACACGCTGGCGGCGGCAGGTGCCAAAGTCATCGGCACGGCAACCAGCGAAAGCGGCGCGGCAGCGATTAGCGAGCGTCTGGCGCAATGGGGCGGCGAAGGCCGTGCATTGAATTCCGCCGAACCCGAAACCATCGAAAACCTGATTGCCGACATCGAAAAAGAGTTCGGCAAGTTGGACATTCTGGTCAACAACGCCGGCATCACCCGCGACAACCTCCTGATGCGCATGAAAGAAGAAGAGTGGGACGACATCATGCAGGTCAACCTCAAATCCGTGTTCCGCGCCTCTAAAGCCGTCTTGCGCGGCATGATGAAACAACGCGCCGGACGCATCATCAACATCACATCCGTCGTCGGCGTGATGGGCAATGCCGGTCAAACCAACTATGCCGCGGCAAAAGCAGGCTTGATCGGTTTCTCCAAATCCATGGCGCGAGAAGTCGGCAGCCGCGGCATTACCGTCAACTGCGTCGCCCCCGGCTTTATCGACACAGACATGACCCGTGCGCTGCCTGAAGAAACCCGCAAGACCTTCGAAGCGCAAACTTCGCTGGGCAGATTCGGTGAAGCGCAGGACATCGCCGATGCGGTTTTGTTCCTCGCTTCCGACCAAGCGAAATACATTACCGGTCAAACGCTGCACGTCAACGGTGGGATGCTGATGCCTTGATTCGGCTGGGAAAATAAAGAAGGTCGTCTGAAAACGGATTTCAGACGACCTTTTTGTTTTGCCGGTTGGATCAAAAGGCTGGGATAAACAGTTTAACCTTTGTTGAGTATCTGTTTGTTTTCGCCTTCGCGCCGCAGCTCTTTGGGGAGGACGAAGACGATGCTTTCTTCCGCGCCTTCGCCTTCGCGTATGGTTTCGTGCCCCCATTGCTGTATGGTTTGCAGGACTTCCCTGACCAAAACTTCGGGGGCGGATGCGCCGGCGGTTACTCCGACTTTGTGCTTGCCTTCGAACCATTCGCGTTGCAGATAGCCGGCGTTGTCAACCATATAGGCATCGACGCCGCGTTGGGCGGCGACTTCGCGCAGGCGGTTGCTGTTGGAAGAGTTGGGCGAGCCGACGACGATGACGATGTCGCATTCTTCCGCCAATTCTTTAACGGCGGTTTGGCGGTTGGTCGTGGCGTAGCAGATGTCTTCTTTGTGGGGATTGCGGATGTTGGGGAAACGGGCATTTAGCGCGGCGATGATGTCTTTGGTTTCATCGACGGACAGGGTGGTTTGGCTGACGTAGGCGAGTTTGTCGGGGTTTTTGACTTGCAGCCCGGCGACGTCTTCAACGGTTTCGACCAGCAGCATCCTGCCGGGCGGAAGCTGTCCCATGGTGCCTTCGACTTCGACGTGGCCTTTGTGTCCGATCATGATGATTTCGCAGTCTTGCGCGTCGAGGCGGGCGACTTCTTTGTGGACTTTGGTCACGAGCGGGCAGGTGGCATCAAATACGCGGAACCCGCGTTCGGCGGCTTCCTGCTGAACGGCTTTGGATACGCCGTGTGCCGAGTAAATCAGGATGGCGCCTTTGGGTACGTCGGCGAGGTCTTCGATGAATACCGCGCCTTTTTCGCGCAGGTTGTCCACGACGAATTTGTTGTGGACGACTTCGTGGCGGACGTAAACCGGTGCGCCGAATTCTTCCAGCGCGCGCTCGACGATGCTGATGGCGCGGTCAACGCCGGCGCAGAAGCCGCGCGGGTTGGCAAGGATGATGGTTTTTTGGGTCATGTGTATGGTCCGGATTTCAGACGACCTTATGGGTTGTCGGTTGTTGGTTCGTCGGTTGGTTTGGGTTGTTTTTTGTGGAACAGTCCGTCCAAAACCAATAAAACGGCACCGACGCAGATAAAGCTGTCGGCAACGTTAAACGCGGGATAATACCAATCCTTCCAGTAAAACAGTAAGAAATCAACCACATGACCGTGAATCAAGCGGTCGATGACGTTACCGAGCGCGCCGCCGATAATCATAGCTGCGCCGATTTTGCCCGAAAGGCGGAACTCGTCGCGCAGGATGGCGCGGGCGAGATAGGCGCTGATGACGAGTGCCAGCCCTAAGAAAAAGAATTTCTGCCAGCCGCCTTGGTCGGCAAGAAAGCTGAACGCCGCGCCGGGGTTGTAGGCAAGGGTCAGGTCGAATAAGGAAGGGATGATATTGAGGCGCTCGCCTTCTTGGAAGTGGGCGAGGATTTCCCATTTGGTCAGTTGGTCAAGCGCGATGCCGACCAAAGCGATCAGCAGGTAGGCGGTTTTTTTGGAAAGGGAGGAAGACATTTGGTTGAAGCTGCCTGAATAAAAACAAAGCGGCTATTTTACCCGAAAGCGCAAAAGCCGTGTTTCAAAAGGTCGTCTGAAAACCTTTTATTACAGGGCAAGACGCAGGGTTTTGCAGGGTTATCGCAAAACCGCGTAAACGCTGTGCGCAAAAACAGCGTCATACGTAAAACAAGGTTTATGTGCTTGATAGGGTGTTGCCTTGCCGATAACATGGCGGCGTTTTTATATGCCTTCCCCGAAAGGATACAGTATGGCTAAAACAAAATCTTTATTGGCAACCGGCATTTTGGCGCTTTTCTCCGCCACCGCCTTCGCCGCTCCGCTTCCTGCCGAAATTTACCTTCCCGCAGGCGCGCATACGGTTAAAGCCGACCGTCAGGGCAACGGCGAATTCGAATACGAAGCCGAGCTGCCCGCACGCGGCAACCCGATTCCGTCTTTGGCGAAAAAAGTCATCGCCCACGCGCGCAGCAAAGGTTTTCATGTGGTCGAATCTGAAATCAAACACGACGATGCCGATTTGAAATTCAAACGCGGCAGACAAGAATTGGACGTGTCCATCGAAAACAAAGGACACGGCCGCATCGAATACAAAGCTGATTTAGACTTGGACAAACGCTAAATCGATAAATACCGGAAAGGTCGTCTGAAAAGAGGTTTCAGACGACCTTTTTGTTTGGTTGGACAAACAGAACCAAACGGTAGAGCAGGGCATTTACTGTGGTTTAGGTCAAAGCCGAATCATGCCCTATCGTTTTATTTGCCCCCGCAATATTTTGTTTTACTGTAAAACACGGTAAAATCCGCGCTCAAAACAATATAGTGGATTAACTAAATCAGGACAAGGCGACGAAGCCGCAGACAGTACAGAT
>CAUOMQ010000048.1:0-15588 GCA_963456805.1 uncultured Neisseria sp.
TCTCTAAGGTGCTGAAGCACCAAGTGAATCGGTTCCGTACCATCTGTACTGTCTGCGGCTTCGTCGCCTTTTCCTGATTTAAATTTAATCCACTATATGATGGTAGGGAAGGGGGTATTGACTAACTGTTTGCTTCATAAAAAAGGTCGTCTGAACATTTTCAGACGACCTTTTGCGTTACAAGGTTTTTACCTTAGAGGGAAGAAAATAATTGCTATGGCGACAGCAATCACACCGTAAATCGCCATGGGGATGACGGTTTTCTTGATAATCGCACCTTCGGCGTTTTTCACGTCCAGTACGGTACATACGGCGATGATGTTGTTGATGCAGACCATGTTGCCCATTGCGCCGCCGACGGATTGCAGGGCGAGGATGAGGGTCACGGACAGGCCGGTATCAAGGGCGATTTGTTGCTGAATCGGACCGAATGTCAGGTTGGATACGGTGTTCGAACCGGAGAAGAATGCACCGATAGCGCCAAGGTAAGGGGAGAAGTAAACCCAGTGTTCGCCTGCCATCGCGGCAAACTCTTTACCGATGATTTTTACCATGGAGTCGTCGCCGCCGACCATCATCAGTTGAACCATAATCAGCGCGCCCATCAAGGCAAGCAGCGGTTTTTTGGTTTGGTTGAACGTTGCAGCGTAGAAAGCCCAGGCGTCTTTGAATTTGGTTTTATAAAGCAGGATACAAATCCAAACGGTAAAGACAAACGGAATCCATGCGGGAACATAGAGGGTTTGGTAGGACGCGTTGACGCCTTGTCCGAAAATATTGCCGAAGGTAATGGTCAAAGAGTCGCTGACGGTGATTTTGCTCAAATCAAACGGCAGTTGGAAGCTGAACCATTCTTCTTTGCTGGTCAGCAGGCCTTTGATGCCGAGCTGTTTGATACGGGTAACGACCAGCATGCCGATAAGCATACCCAGGGGGGCAAGTGCTTTGGCGACTTGGGCGAAAGGTACTTTTTCGGCATTCGGGTCTTTCGGATGGTCTTTGCTTAAGCCCCAGCCGTGGTTGGCTGCGAATACGGATACCATCAGGCCGATTGCGCCGGCAACGAGTGATGGGAATTCTTCGTTGACCATCGCCAATGCGACATAAGGAATGGTACAAGAGAAGACGGCGATGCCGATGAAGCCTAAGTTTTTACGGATTTCAGACCAAGGCACGATGAAGCTCAAGCCGATGACGGGGATGACGAAACCTGCGAAGAAGTGCATCACGCCGGTTTGTCTGCCGATGGCAAGGATGTTTTCGGCACTCAGGTTTAATGGTGCGAAACCGAACCAAGTCGGCGTACCGACCGCGCCGAAAGATACCGGCACGGAGTTCATAACCAGCGTAAAAATCGCCACTTTCAACGGGTTGAAACCCAGACTCATCAGAATCGGGGCGGCAATCGCAGCAGGCGTACCGAAGCCGGATGCACCCTCAATCATAAAGGCGAACGACCAGCCGATAATCATCAGCTGCGCCACAGGATTTGGGCTGATGGTCGCCAGCCATTTGCGGATAATGTCGATACAGCCGGTGGTTTCCATCATACGGTTGAACATGATCGCACCGAAAATCACGGTAATCGGCGTCAGTGTGGAAACCAGGCCGGACGCTGCGGTTGCGTTGAGCAGCATAGCGTCGTCTTTGAAATAAAACAGCTTGATGGCGTAAATCAGCGCGGCGGTAATCGGCAGCGCGATGTAGGAAGGCATACTGTTTTTCTTAACCATCAGCCAAATCAGCAGGATGATGGGAAAAATGCTGAGGAATAGTGCCATGGTGAATCCTTAAATCGGCGTTGTTTATCAATTTTTATCATGATGTCGGATGCGGGAGAGATACCGAACCTTAATCTGAGAGTAATTACCAAATAAATTGGTAATACCAATTCAAAAGAATGCCGCATACTTTACGTAATACGATGTAATCGGTCAAGTGATTTATACGCGAACCGCGCGTTGCAAAATAAGGTCTTCGGCTGAGGGGAAATTAGTTTTTTATTATCAGAATATTGCAAAACGGATAAACGGGAGAAGGAGAGAAATGTTGGAAATGCTGCAACAGGTAAATTCAAAAAAGGTCGTCTGAAAACAGCTTCCGCTTCGTCGGTATTTATGCCCTGATGGAATGTGCTGTATTTGTTTTCAGACGACCCCTGGGCAGCTTTATTGTAAAGGTTCGGCAAACCAGTCTTGCGTGGCGGTATCGGCATCGAAGACTTGCCCCATCAGCGGGGTCAGCGGATTTACGCCCAAGCTGCGTGCCAGCGGGAGGCTTTGCAGCAAGGGTTCGTTCCAAGCGTGCAGTGCCATGGCGTAGGCGCCCCAGTGGATAGGCATGAAGCGTTTGGGGGCAAGCTGCGCGGCATAGCGGGCGGTTTGTTCGGGGAAGAGGTGGTTGTTGGGCCAATGTTCGCTGTATTGCCCGTTTTCGATGAACGCGATATCGAACCCGTTGAATTTTTCGGCGATTTTGTCGAAATGGCTGCCTTGTGCCGAGTCGCCGTGAAAATAGAATTTTTCGCTACCGTGTTCGATGGCAAAGCTGGACCACAGGGCTTGGTTGTGGTCGGTCAGGGTTCGGGATGAATCGTGACGGGCAGGTAGTGCGGTGTAGCGGATGCCGTTGCGTTCGGTACTTTGCCACCAATCGAGTTCGGTAATGCGCTCTTGCGGCACGCCCCATTTTTTCAGCAGTACGCCCATGCCGAGTGAGACGATGAAATGGCTGTTGCCTTTTGAATTGAGTGCCTGCACGCTGTCTTTTTCGAGGTGGTCGTAGTGGCTGTGTGAAATCAGGATGACATCGACGGGCGGCAGTTCGTTGATTTCTGAGGGGGCAGGCTGGAAGCGTTTCATGGTGATGGGGATGGGGGAGACGGAATTGCCGAAAACGGGATCGGTAATGACGGTTTGTCCGCCGATCCGCATCAATAGGGTGGAATGTCCGAACCAGACGAAACGGCTTTTCCCTTCGGGTGCGGCAAGGAAGGTTTGCCAATCGGGCTTGACGGTAGGCAGAGGTTTGGGCGGGCGCGTTGCCTGCGGGTCTGTCAGGATTTTCCAAAATGCGCCGGTCAGGCCGGTCGGTTTCTGCTGCGGTTCGGGGTTGAAGAAGGTTTGCGTTTTCGGGTCGTAATGGTCGCTTGCGGGGTAAACGGGATGTTGGTCGGGATAGAGCCAGTAGGCAAGCAGGGCGCAGACAGCGGTCAAGACAATGAGTTTTTTCTTGTGTTTCATAATTGGATTTTATGAAGAAGGTCGTCTGAAAATTTTTCAGACGACCTTGGGTTCTGTTTGAAAATGGTCTCGGTATCCATCAGATGGCGTGCGAACAGCCGGACACCATTTTTTTGAGGGCTTGCGAGTCGAGGATTTTGATGTGTTTGTGTTCGACCGAAATCAAGCCTTCGTGGTGGAACTTGGACAGCGTGCGGCTGACGGTTTCCAGTTTCAGCCCCAAATAGCTGCCGATTTCTTCGCGCGACATCCGCAGGATGAAATCGTTGGCGGCAAATCCGCGCGAGTAAAGGCGTTGGGACAGATTAAGCAAAAACGCCGCCAGACGTTCTTCGGCGCGCATATTGCCTAAAAGCAGCATCACGCCTTGGTCGCGCACGATTTCGCGGCTCATCAATCTGAAAAAATGACTTCTCAGGCTGGGGATGTTGTGTCCCAGCTCTTCGATGTGGGTGAAGGGCAGCTCACACACTTCGCTGTCTTCCAAAGCCACCGCGTCGCAGCTGTGGACATGGGAACAAATGCCGTCCATACCGATGAGTTCGCCGGACATAAAAAAGCCGGTAACCTGATCGCGACCGTCCTGACTGGCAACCGTGGTTTTGAAAAAACCGGCACGGATGGCAAACAGCGACGCGAAAGGTTCACCGGTGCGGAACAGATATTCACCCTTCTTCAAGCGGCGGCTCTGTCGGATGACCGCGTCCAATTGTGCAAACTCATTGGGTAAAAGCCCGACAGGCAGGCAGAGTTCACGCAGCGAACAGGAAGAACACAGGGTTTTCATCTGATGCATAGCATTGTGTGTGGTCATAAAACACCCTTAAAATTAAGGTTTTTATCCTGTCATGATTACGTAAGTTATTGACACATATCAAGACAGGTTTATCATACTGTGGCATTCTACCAAACTATCCGAAAATTGCCTAACATCATTACTCTAATCACGCACACGCCATGAAAGTAATACCAATACAAAATAATCACAATAGAAACAATGACAAGCCTGAGTTCGACCGCGAACTCATCGCCAGCCTTCCTTCCAGCGGTCCGCGCTACACTTCCTACCCGACAGCCGACCGTTTTCATGACGGATTTCGCGAAGCCGAATATATCAATGCCTTGAATCAGCGCGGTATGGGGGCTTTGAACAAGCCCCTTTCGCTTTATATCCACATTCCCTTCTGCAACACCATTTGTTACTACTGCGGCTGCAATAAAATCATCACCAAAGACAAAAGCCGCGCCGATGCCTACATCGAATACCTTGAAAAAGAAATGGAGCTGCTCGCCCCGCATCTGGGCGGACGGCATCAACTCGCGCAACTGCACTTCGGCGGCGGTACGCCGACCTTTTTGAGCGACGACCAAATCGAACGCGTATTCCGCATGATACGCAAACATTTCCAACTTATCCCCGGCGGCGAATACTCCATCGAAATCGACCCGCGCAAAGTTAGCCGCGAAACCGTCCTCATGCTCGGCAAGCTCGGCTTCAACCGCATGAGCGTCGGCATTCAGGACTTTGATCCCAAAGTACAGGCAGCAGTCAACCGCATCCAAAGCTACGACGAAACCAAAGAAGTCATCGATGCCGCCCGTGAAGCCGGATTCAAATCCGTCAGCGTCGATTTGATTTACGGCCTGCCGCATCAAACCGCCGAAAGCATCAAAACCACCATCGACACTGTCTTGTCGCTCGATCCCGACCGCCTTGCCCTTTATCACTACGCCCATCTGCCGCATATCTTCAAGCCGCAACGCCGCATCGATACCGAAGCCGTTCCCGGCAGTGAAGAAAAACTCGATATGCTGCAATACTGCGTTCAAACCCTGACCGAACGCGGCTACGTCTTCATCGGTATGGACCACTTCGCTAAACCCGATGACGAACTTTCCATCGCCCTCAAAGAAGGCTTCCTCCAGCGCAACTTCCAAGGCTACTCGACCTACGCGGACTGCGATTTGGTTGCCATCGGCGTATCCTCCATCGGCAAAATCGGCAGCACCTACTCCCAAAACGAACGCGACATCGACGCCTACTATGCCGCGCTCGATGCCGGACACCTGCCCATCATGCGCGGCTACCAGCTCAATCAGGACGACCTTTTGCGCCGCAACATCATCCAAGATTTGATGTGCCGCTTCGCCTTGGATTACCGAATCTACGAAAGCGTGTTCGGTATCCCGTTCGACCGCTATTTCAAAGACGAACTTGCCGACTTGGAGCAACTCGCCTCCCTCGGACTCGTCCGCCTGAAACCGCACGGACTGACCGTTACCCCCAAAGGCCGCTTCCTGATACGCAATATCGCCATGGTGTTCGACTACCACCTGCGCCACAGGGAAACCAAAGCCCAATATTCGCAAACGGTGTAAAGAGGAATAGCAAGGGTCGTCTGAAAATTTTCAGACGACCTTTGTTTTTATTTTCAATACTTTCGGGTAACATAAAACCATATTTGCCGGTTTGCCGTGATTCAAAGTCAATTTGTATGGGCGCGTATCCTATGATTACCGAACAGCAAAACGATATCCTCAGC
This sequence comes from uncultured Neisseria sp., assembly GCA_963456805.1. Taxonomy (GTDB): domain Bacteria; phylum Pseudomonadota; class Gammaproteobacteria; order Burkholderiales; family Neisseriaceae; genus Neisseria. Next base: position 5,786 of record CAUOMQ010000048.1, read on the forward strand.
ATCAATCAAGTGCAGCTTCTCCTTGCTGAAAAACGCACGGCACTTGCCGTCATGCGTACGGGTATTGCCGTGTTCGCGCTGCCTTTGTCTATTTTCAGTGCCTTGATTGCGACATCGAAATGGTACGAGGCTGTGGATGTTTGGCCTTTGCTTGTGTTGGTCAGTTTGATGAACATCAGCTTGATTGTTTTCTCGGTTTATCTGATTACCCGCTCGCTCCGTAGAATGCACCAATACGACCGAATGATTGCCGATATCAAATACAACAATCAGTCTTTGCGTCAACTGATTCAGTCGTAAAATGCAGATAGTCAGGGCAGGGCATAGGTCGTCTGAAAATCAAATTGATTTGTTCTTAAAACGGGCTATAGTAAAATTCTCACGCGTTCTGCCGTTTATTGTCTTACGTCTTATATAGAAACCCTACGGGATATACGTCGTGTTTGAACGGAAACGGACGCAGTCGGATTTTTGGTTCGCGCCGACCTCTTTTCACAAACACTTTTAAAATATGGAACAACCTGATTTTTTCCCCATCCCCAGCCCCTGTATCGGTGTCTGTGAAGCCAATGCCAAAGGCTATTGCAAAGGCTGTCTGCGCAGCCGCGAAGAAAGGCTGTATTGGCAAAAAATGACCGATGATCAAAAGCATCAGGTCATGCGTCTTCTCAGTATGAGGAAAACCAAAATCCGCAACCGCCAGCTCGATGCCATGGCAGCGCCAGAAGTCGGTGGAGAGGCGCAAAGCGGTTTTTTGTTTGAGGATGAGGGATAAGATGATGAAATATAAAAAAGGACGGTTTGCATTCCGTCCTTTTTTATTTGCCAAAAATAGTGGCAAATCAAATGATTTGGAGAGAATTGATGAAGACCACGATAATGGCAATCGGAGCGATGTAGCGCAACGCGCCCAGCCACAGATATAGAAGCGTTTTCGGTACGGTACTGCCCATGCCGGCATGGGTCAAAACGGACTGCCTGTCTTGAATCCAGCCGGTAAAGATGGAGATGCTTAATGCGCATAGCGGCATAATGATGGCAGTAATAATGTAGTCCCATAAATCAAAAATAGATTTATTGAAAATAAGCACATCGCTCCATACGCCAAAGGATAGGGCAGAAGGGATGCCGACAATAAAGATGGCAATGCCGATGGCCCAAGTGTGCCGGCTGCGTTTGCGTTCATCTTGGCGGATGGTTGCCGCAATGACGGTTTCCAGCATGGAAAACGCTGAAGTCAGCGTGGCAAAGACAACCAACATCATGAACACGGCAAACAGATAGTTGCCGGACGGAATTTTCATGAATACGGCAGGCAAGACCACGAAAATCAGACCGGGACCTTGGCTGGGCGTGGCACCCAACGCGAATACCGCCGGAAAGATGACTAAGCCTGCCAGCAGCGATACCAGCAGGTTCATCCACATAATGATATTGCCCGAGCGGAACATATCCTGATCTTTACCTAAATACGAGGCGTAGGTAATCATTGCCGATACGCCGATACTCAACGCAAAGAAAGCCTGACCCAGCGCGGTCAGCATCGTTTCCGATTTGATTTTCGACCAATCCGGTTTCAATAAAAAACTGACGCCTTCCATCGCGCCGGGCAAGGTCAGCGAGCGGATTGCCAAAACGATAAACAAAATAAACAAAGCAGGCATCAGATAGCGGTTTGCTTTTTCAATGCCGTCAGAGATTCCGCCTTTGACCACCCAAATGGTAATCAGCATGAACAGCCCCTGATAAAGAATCGAACTTGTCGGATTGGAAATTGTTTTTTCGAATAGGGCGCCAAAATCAACATTCGGGGCAATTTCGCCGGTGAAGCTGTGTACGACATAATTCAAAACCCAGCCGCCGACTACGCTGTAAAACGACAATAAAATGAAGCACGCAGCCACGCCGATCCTGCCGACCCAAGGCCAAAGCGAGCCGGGACGCAGGGTTTTGAACGAATCAATGGCGTTTTTACCGCCTGTGCGCCCGATATAAAACTCGGCAAGCTGTACCGGCAACGCCACGATAATCGTGAAGATGACAAACAGAAGGACAAAGATTGCCCCGCCGTTCGTGCCGGCGGTATAAGGGAATTTCCAAATCGCACCCAAACCGATGGCAGAGCCTGCCGCGGCAAGGACGAAACCGATTTTGGAAGACCAAGAGGATGAATGACTCATAGCGGGATATGTCGAGAAATAAAATTGGCTGAATTGTAACAAAGCGTAGTCGGGGATAATACTGGATGGCGGACGCGGCGGAAAATAACGCATGGATGGTGCGTAGAACGATAAGCTTTTGGCGTGAATTTTTTAAATGGCTATGATTTGAGAAATGATTTAAATTAAAATGTGTAAAAAAAGATATTTTGTGCTAAAAATTGAGAGAGATCGTCTGAAAACCGGTTCAGACGACCTCTTGTTTGTGCGGACAGCGTGAACATTTCAGCCTGACTTCGGCATACAGTTACAGCGGCCTGATATCCTGCGGGGTTGGCGTGGAAGTTAGAACCAAACCACGCCTGTTCTGAATTTCCATCAGGCCGCTATAAAATTGCCGGCTGCGTTACGGCATCGTAGTGCTGCACATTTGCCGTATCGGCAGTGTAGCTAAAGCTGCCGACTCCGCTGTTGACCGTTTCAAACCTGCCGGTTTGACCGCTTGCCGACAGTTTGTCCAGCAGAGTTTCTACGGTAAATGTCCCTTCATCAAATCGGAATTCTCCGACAGAAGCGGCGTTGCTGCCTTTGAGATATTGGTTGTCAATGGTGATTTTGCCGCCTGAATTGGCAATGGTGATTTCCCAATCGATTGAACCGTTTGCGTCGGTGCTTGCATGGATATGCAAATCCTTGACGGCGATGCCTTGTCCGAATTGGAGGGCGTTGTTGCCGTAATTGTCGGAAATGGTGTCGTGTCCCTCTCCGAAGCAGAAGACATAGGTATCATTCCCTGCGCTGCCATACAGGATATCGTCGTCCAAGCCGCCAAACAGTAAGTCGTCGCCTGAGCCGCCATACAGTACGTCTTTGCCCGATTCGCCATAGAAGACATCGTTATTTTCGCCGCCGAACAACGTATCATTGCCCGCCCCGCCATTGAGATGGTCGTCTCCGCCGTTGCCGAAAATCACATCGTTTCCCGAATCTCCATTGACGGTATCTCTGCTGTCGCCGCCTCGGACGATATCGTCGCCATCGCCGCCACTGATGAAGTTGGTTCCACCGCTGACGAATACGGTATCGTTGCCGCCGCCGGCATAAATGCTGTCGTCGCCGCTTTTGCCGTCAATATGGTCTATGCCGTCTGTGCCTTTGATGCTGTCGTTGCCTGCCGTGCCTGTAATATAGGTCACGCTGACGGATTTGAAGCCGGCAGTTTCGTTGGCGTAATAATAATTTTGATCGGGAATATTGCTGAGTTCCTGACGGGTAATAAAGGTAACTTTTTCCGGATGATCAACGGCGGACGGGTCAGAAACCGCCGCATTTCCGATGATGTTGTTGCCGGATAGGGCGATGCCTTTGCCGTTTGAAATCGGCAATGTCTGAGTAATGGCTGTATCGGACAGGTTGTCGGCGATGATGTTGTTTTCGACTTTGACGTTTTTGATTGCGCCATGCTCTTCTTCAAAGTCGATAGAGCCTTTTTCGCGTCCGTATGTGTCGGTGCGGGTACCGTTGCCGATTAACAGGTTGTCCCGAACCGAAATACCTTTTTTGTTCAGGTCAAAATTGTGTCCTTGGAAAACGGTGTTGAGGCGTATGCCCGACCATGCGGCATTGTCGCGAATCAGGTTGCCGGCTACTTCATGTCCGGCGCCGCCGAAGATGCCGATGCCTGCCACGCGCCAGCCGAGTTCGACGGTGTTGTTCAGGAAACGGTTGTTTTCGGCTACTTTGGATTCTGTTTGGTCTGCAATGCTCGACCATGTCGCCAGACCGTCGTCGCCGTTGCCTCGGATGTTGGAATTGATGACGGTCGAATGGCTGGTTCCCTGTGCAAAATTAATGCCGTCTGCGAGATTGTTCCGGATGAGGGCGTTGGAGACGGTCAGTCCGTCTGTGTAGTGCAGTGGATGTTCATTGTCCACTTTGGCGTAATCGCCGGTCCAGATGCCTACTTCAAAATGCTCAATGGCGATGTCGTGGATGGACGAGCCTTTGCCCAAAGTGCCGGAAATGCCTTTGTAGTTGGCTTGTTGGTGGAAACGGGATGTCAAATTTGAATCCATCGACAGATTGCCGAAATCAATATTGTTGCTGCCGTGTTCAAACACGATGCCGCCGCCTTTTTTCACTGTGCCGTTTTCAAAGACGGGCGGTTCCTCGCTTGTGAAATGCAGTTTGGTATGCCACCTGCCGGCGCCGCCGATGCTGATTCCTTTAGGGGCATAGATGTGGAGCTGGTGGTCGAAATCAAACTGCCCTTCGGGAATGTAAACGGATTTTCCGGAGGTTTTTGCCGATTCGATTGCCTCCGTCAGGGCTTTCGAATCATCGATTCCGTCGTTTGCTTTTGCGCCGAAATCGGTAATGCTGACGCTGTTTGCAGGCTGTTTGATCGCGGCAGGGGCTTTTTCCAATTCAACGAAGTCGATACTGACCGGGGTGTTGCCTGATTTGTTGACGATGGTGACGGTGTCGCCGCTTTGGATGGATGTATCTTTCAACAGCGTACCCGCTTCGTCAAACTGGAAGCGGGCGACACGGTCGGCAGCAGGCGTATCGTGGATTTTGATGTCTTCGCCTTTGTGGTGCTCATAATTTTCCAAATACTGCCAGTTGTGTTTTGATGATAAATCGAGGTTGGCTACGGGTTTGCCGTTTACTTGGATTTCAACTTTGCCGGTTGCCCCGTCGGGAACGGTATAGCGGAGGGTGGCGGCATCCGCATCCGCCTTTGCTGTAAACGAAACGGCGGCATTGGCCGGCAGGTCAACGTAAGACTGTTTGCTGGCTTCGTGGGCAGTGGAGTGTATGGAAGAGGCTTTTTTGACTGTTGCACCTGCTGAGAGTGTACCCTGGTCGGCTTCATAAGTCGTGTATGCGGCTTTGGCACCGTAGCGGGAGGGATCGTAGGTAACAGTTTCTGACATTAATATGTTCCTTTTGAAATGGTCTGTCATTTTGAACGGTAAGACATAATAGGCAATGCAACCGCTGAAAAGTTCTATTTCGATTTAAAAGGAAACGTCGTCTGAAAGTGGGGATCGCTCAGAAGGGTTGTAGATGATGTGTCCTGTTTTTATTCGGGAAACCGTTGCACCTCAAATACGAAGGTGCGGGGTTTTCATGACGGCTCGTCTGAATCAAACAAGCCTCGGCACGCATACAGCAGCCCGCCCGCCAATACGGCCAGGCCCACCGCTGCCCAATACGCATCGGCATAGCCGACTGCCTTTGCCAGCCGTAGGGCGGCGAAACCGGCCGCGTAACTGCCGAGCAGGACCACGGAAAATTGCAGGCTGCTGTCAAGTGCGGCGGTGGCGCGGTCGGATTTGTCCATCACCAACGCCAGTATCACCGGCAGCAGCAGCGTGTAGCTCAGGCTCAGGGCGATGATTTGCGCGGGCGGCAGCCAAGGGTGGACGTGGGCGAGCGCGTCGATGGCGGTCATGGACGCCAAAAGCGGCAGTTGCAGCGCGTAGAGCAGGAACACGAGTTTGCGGCGCGGATAATTGCGCGAAAACCAGCCCGACAGCGGCGTAACAATCAGGCAGGCAACAGGAATGCCCACCGCCAGAATCCCGCCCGTCTGCTTCGGGTTGAAGCCCAAATCCGCCAGCTTGGGCACAAAAGTCGCCGCCGCAAACGCATACGGTGCGGCAACGGCAAACAGCAAAACCAGCCACCGACAGCCCGTTTCAGGCTGCTGCCAAAAGGAGACCAGCCGTGCCGCCAACGCCGTCAAACCGCCTTGCGCCGTCGGGCTTTCCGGCTCGCGGTAGCACAAGAGTTGCAGTAGCATCAGCAGGGTGAACGCCAGCATAAAGCCCGCCGCCGCCGTCTGCCCGTATTCCTGATACAGCCACAACACCAGCGCGCCGCCGATCATCTTGCCGCCGCGCGCCGCCATCGTCTGAATCACGCCTCCGAAACCGCGTTCGCGGTGCGGCAGAACGATGCACGACAAACCCAGCATCGCACAGCCGTACACCGCCGACATTGCCGAGAGCAAAACGCAGCAGGCCAGAAGCAGCGGGAAGTTCTGCGTGATGTCGGTGCAGGCTATCAGCCCGAACACCGCCGAAAGCCCCAGCGTCGCCGCCAGCAGCCAGCCGCGAAACCGCCCGAACCGCCCCGCCGGCCGCCGCTCCATCAGCGCGGCAAACAACACCTTCGCCGCTTCGATACCGCCGATTAAATGTATCCAGCTCAATTGGTTCAGACTGTAACCGTGGTTTTTCAAAATAGCGACCAGCGCGACCAGATAAAAACCGGTCAGCGTGAATTTGTAGGTGCTGCCGCCGATAAGCAGCAGCCAGTCGCGCGGGGCGGGGGATGAAGGGGTTTGTTGGGACATGGATGGCTCCCTATTGCGAGTGTACGGGAATGATGTGGGTGCGGTAGGTCGTCTGAAAAACGTTTCAGACGACCTACGGCTCTTCTGTTTTACATTTTCAAGCAGTTTTTCAGACGACTTTTGGGGACTACCTGAAATGGAAAAAGCAGCCCCTTTTTATCCTTTCATCACCCGAAACGTCAGATTAATCCGCGGCTCTTGGATGCGGGTGCTTTTTAGGATGGTGTGCAGCCAGTGTTTCTGCGTTTCGCCATGCATCACAATGAGCTGGCCGTGTTCCAGCCACATTTCGCGTTTTTCCTTGCTTTCTTTGTGTTTTAAGGCGAATTTGCGCGTTGCGCCGAGGCTGAGGGAGGCGATGGCACTGTCTTTGCCCAGCCCCTGCCCTTCGTCGCTGTGCCATGCCATGCCTTCGTTGCCGTTGTTGTAGCGGTTGAGCAAGCAGGAGTTGAAGCGGGTGGGGCAGATGTCGGCGATGGCGGCTTCCACGCGGTTTTTGAGTTCGGGCAAGACGCCGCTCCACGGCAGGGCGATGCGGTTTGCGCCGGAATAGCCGTAGTTGTAGGGTGTGTCGCCATACCACGCGACTTCGCGGGCGGTGATGATGTGTTTGCCGTATATCACGGCTTCGTCGTGCCGCCAGGGAATATCACGCTGCAAAATTTCAAAATAACGGTCGGCTTCGGCGATGGTGAAAATCCGTCCGAAATTGCTGACGATGCCGTCGTAGGGCAGGAGGTTGGCGTGCGGGTTGGCGGTTTCTGGGAAGAGGTCAAGCGTCATCAGTGTCTCCCAATTCGTGCGCCAATATCGCCATTTTGCGCCCGCGTTGCCAGCGGTAGCCGCCAATGATGCCGTTTTCGCGGATGACGCGGTGGCAGGGAATGAGTAATGCAACGGGATTCTGCCCGATGGCCGTCCCTACGGCGCGCGCGGCGTTGGGCGAACCGACGGCCTGCGCCACTGTGCCGTAGCTTTGCAGGCTGCCTGCGGGGATATCGAGCAAGGCCTGCCACACTTTGAGCTGGAAGGGTGTGCCTTTGATGTGCAGGGTAACGCGGCCGCACCGGGTGCGGAAGATGTCGGCGGCTTGGCGGTGGAACGCGGTTTCCTGCCCGATTAGGCGGGCGTTCGGATATTCGGCGCGCAATTCGTTCAGGGCGGCGGAAGGGTCGTCTGAAAAACGCATGAAGCAGATGCCTTTGTCTGTTGCTGCTGCCAACAGGTCGCCGAAGGGGCCGGGAATCAGGCTGTAATGGATTTGCAGGCCTGCTCCGCCGTTTTTGTATTCACCCGGAGTCATTTTTTCGATGCCGACAAATAAGTCGTGCAGCCGCCCCGTGCCGCTCAGTCCGCCGCAATGCGCCGCTTCCGCCACGCTTTCGCTGTTTTTCAGGGCTTCTTTGGCACGGTTGATACTGATGTGTTGCAGCATTTTTTTCGGGCTGATGCCCGCCCATGCGGAAAATTCGCGCTGCAAATGTTCGGGACTGACGTGCACTGCCGCCGCCACCTGCGCCAAATCGGGCTGCTCGGCGGCATGGTCGTAAAGGTATTCGATGGCGCGGGCAATGCGGAGGAATTGGCGGGTTTGATTTAAGTTCATAAATTATCCTGTCGTTGTATGGGATAGGATAGCCTGAAAGCCGACAAGAAACGACCCGATTATTGATGGAAAGATTGTTTGTCTGTCTGAAATTCATCAATAATCGGGTCGTCTTTATATCGCGGCTTCCTTAAACTTGCATCGTCTTTAACCGCATATGTAAGGAACGTTATGTCAAACTTATTGAATTTGAACAATAAAACCGCCGCCGTTATCGGCGCGTCGTCGGGTATCGGTCGCGCGGTTGTACTGCTGTTGGCGGAGCACGGCGCAAACGTTGTCTTATGTGCCCGCCGTGCCGACAAACTGGAAGAAACCGCCGCACTGATACGCGCACGCGGCGGACGAGCTGTTGCTGTTGCAGGCGACGCGGCGCTGCCTGAAACGCACGAAGCCGTCGTCCGCGCGGCAGAACGAGAGTTCGGTGGCCTAGATATTGCCGTCAACAATGCAGGTATTATCGGTGCATACAAACCTTTGGCGGAACTTTCGCCCGACGAATGGCGAGATACGTTGGACGGTAACCTAACCGCTGCCTTTCTCGGCACGCGCAGCCAAATTCCCCTTATGCTCACACGCGGTGGTGGCGCGATTGTGTTCACGTCTAGCTTTGTCGGCACCAGTTGTGCCCTGCCGAACAAAACCGCCTACGGCTGTGCCAAAGCCGCACTTTCCGCGCTGGCAAAAGGCATCACCGCCGATTATGCCGCCCAAGGTATCCGCGCCAATGCCCTGCTTCCCGGCGGTACGGATACGGAAATGATGACTACCGACCCGCAGCAGCGGGCATGGGCGGAAGGGCTGCATGCGGTCAAACGCATCGCCCGACCCGAAGAAATTGCCGCCGCGATTTTGTTCCTCGTCAGCCCGATGGGCAGTTTTGTAACGGGTACGGCGTTGTTTGCGGACGGCGGAAATTCGGCGGTGAAGTAAGAGACCGCCTGAAGATTACACGCTTCGGCTCAAATCAGCCAAAAACGCCTGCCGCTGTTCGTCGGTGGATTTGTCCATATTGCCGAAGTTGAGCCAACGGCGTTTGGCGATACCGATGCCTTTGAGTGTGTGCCCCACCATCGCTTTGCCGATGCCGTTGCCGCCAAACCATTTCAGATACCATGTGGGGGCGGTGGACGTGCTGATGACCAGTGCTTCTTTGATGTGGGATAGGTTGCCTTTCAAGCCTGTGGCGGTCGGGACGTAGGCGAATGTTTTCAGAAAAACTTTGTCTTCAAATCCTTTGACGATGGCGGGCATATCCGCCCACCAGATCGGAAAGATAAAAATCAGGCGGTTGGTGGTTTTTAAGAGTTCCTGATAATGCAAAACCAGCGGGTCAAGGGCTTTGCCTTGGTTAAACAGGGCAAGCTCTTCTTTGGTGTAGGCGGGATTGAAACCGTCTGCGTATAAGTCGATCAGCCGGTATTTTTCGCCTTTTTCGTCCAACAGTTGCTGCACACGCCGCAAAATGCCGTGATTGAAGCTTTGATCGTAGGGATGGGCATAAATGATTGTGGTAAATGACATTTTTGTACTCCTGAAAGTCAGTTGCCGAGTGTTCCCATGCTATCAAACGAATGTCGGTTTGCTCAAATCCGTATCGGGCAGGCAAGGCTGAATGATAGAGTGGATTAACTTTAAACCAGTACGGCGTTGCCTCGCCTTAGCTCAAAGA
>CAUOMQ010000049.1:0-15445 GCA_963456805.1 uncultured Neisseria sp.
GAATCGTTCTCTTTGAGCTAAGGCGAGGCAACGCCGTACTGGTTTAAAGTTAATTCACTATACTGCCCCATATCGCCGCACCATAACATTTCAGACGACCCCGATGTCGTCTGAAACACAAAAACAGCTTACGTCAAGGGAGTCATCATTATGTCTGACATTGTCTTTATATTGTTATTCGGCAGGCTTCAACCCCACAGGACACCCGACTCATCCGACTCGCCCGTCCCCTTTTGGCATTCGGCAGCAGGCTCGGCTTTGATTTATTTATGCATACGCATAGTGACAATCATCATTCATGATTCGATTTCCAAAGCCATTGACAGCCTCCCCCTCATCCTGTTTCAAACCATCTGCATGTTCGGCTGCTTGCTTTTGTATTTCAAAATGTTGCGTACCACGTCCGACCCGAAACGCCGCCGGTTTATCTATTGGGGACTGGGCATTCTTTCAGGTATAGCCTTAACCCTACTGACCGAAAAATTGTTTTATTGGGCGAAATTATTTATTATGCATTGACTGGAGGGACAACAGGCTGCCCCCCTCTTTTTTCAGACGACCCCGAGGTCGTCTGAAAAACAAAAACATCTTACTCACAAGGAAATTATTTTATGGTGTTACTCTTTGCATCCATCTTTTTTGACATTGCTTTGATATTGGCATTCGGCAGATTTCAAGCTGTGGGGACGCTGGATTTCCCCGACAAGCTCTATCCCATCTGGAAATGGGCGGTAGGCGCGGGCGTGCTTTACACACTGAAACCTGCAATAATCGCCTACGCCTCTTATTCATCTGTCTCCCTCTTCGGCTGTTTACTGATTTTCGCCCTCTCATTCGCCACGTTCGCACTCTATTTCAAACTGCTGCGTGCCACCACTGACAAACCTACGCAGCACCGATCTATTTACTGGGGTGTCGGCATCGCTTCTGCATTTTTACTGTCTTTCGGTTTAGGCTATCTTGGCGCATTGATAAACCGCCTTCCGCAATAACCCTTTTCAGACGACCTTTTCCACACTTCCGCATACCATGCCGACCAAACCGCCCGCCTACCACATCACGCACAAAATCCGCCAAACCCGCCGCATCTCGCGTAAAAGCATTGCTTTTCTGTTCCTGCTGGCAGGTTCGGCACTGGTTGCGCTGACCGCCCTCCTGTTTGCTTGGATGGCGGATTTCGCGTTGGAAACGAACGCGGAGCTGGTGCAAAAATATCCTTGGTTTGCCTGGGTCGCCCTGCCCTTCGGGCTGCCGCTCATCGTCTGGATCACCCGCCGTTTCGCCCCCTACACCTCCGGCAGCGGCATCCCGCAAGTGCTCGCCAGCCTCGCCCTGCCCTACGGCGCCAACAAAACCCGCCTGATCCGCCTCCGCGAAACCCTCCTCAAAATCCCACTGACCTTCCTCGCCATGTGCGTAGGTGCGTCCGTCGGGCGTGAAGGGCCGTCCGTCCAAGTCGGCGCGGCAGTCATGAGCGCGTGGGGCGCATGGTGCAAAAAACACGGCTTTGCCTTTCGCGGCATGCAGGAAAACGACCTCATTGCCGCAGGCGCGGCAGGCGGGCTTGCCGCCGCGTTCAACGCCCCGCTGGCAGGCGTGATTTTCGCCATCGAAGAACTCGGGCGCGAAGTCATGCTGCGTTGGGAGCGGCAAATCCTGCTCGGCGTCCTCGCCGCGGGTTTCATCCAAGTCGCCATCCAAGGCAACAATCCCTACTTTTCAGGCTTCAGCGGCGGCGCGCTCGACAATATGCTCGGCTGGGTATTGGGCTGCGGACTCGCGTGCGGCATCTCCGGCGGACTGTTCGGGCGCACCCTGTATCTCGGCGCCACCGCCTTCGCTCCCGCCAAATGGCGCGAACACATCCGCCGCCATCCCCTGATTACCGCCGCCCTCATCGGCATCCTGCTCGCCGCCATCGGCACGCTTTACCAAGGCAAAACCTACGGCACAGGCTACCACGAAGCCGCCCAAGCCCTGCGCGGCATCCACGAAGCCCCCGCCGGACTCGCCGCCGCCAAATGGTTCTCCACCGTCCTGAGCTACTGGGCAGGCACACCCGGCGGCATCTTCACCCCCTCCCTGACCATAGGCGCAGTCTTAGGCGAACGCATCGCCGTCCTCACCGGACTCGCCCAAGGCACCCACGTCCTCGTCCTCCTCTGCATGGCAGCCTTCCTTGCCGGCGCCACCCAATCCCCGCTCACCTCCGCCGTCGTCGTAATGGAAATGACCGGCGGACAAAACCTCCTCTTCTGGCTGCTCATCGCCTGCATCTTCGCCTCACAAGTCTCCCGCCAATTTTCCCCCCGCCCCTTCTACCACGCCGCAGGCACACGCTTCAAACGGCAGGTGGAACAAAGCGGACAGAAATGAAGCCTGATATTGCCGATGCGGGAAGGTGTAGGAAAGGTCGTCTGAAATGTTTAGCAATTCGCGGGCGAAGCCCACGCTACAAAGTTTGTTGGCAACACAATTGCCGTAGCGTGGACTCTGTCCACGAAAATGATTGACGCAAAAAGGTCGTCTGAAAACCCGAACATCAAGTTTTCAGACGACCTTCTTAAGGTATAGGGATTCACTTACCCCGGCAATCAAGCCAAGAAAAAACCCTCGGTAGAACCGAGGGCTTGAAAATTTGGTTGCGGGAGCAGGATTCGAACCTACGACCTTCGGGTTATGAGCCCGACGAGCTACCATGCTGCTCCATCCCGCGTCAGAAAGTAGAACTATACAGACACTTGAAAACGCTGTCAAGCTATTTGTCGCCCAATTTGAGCAATTCATTAACCATTCAAATTCAAAACGGTAAAATTAATTCCAACAACCTTATGATTTCAAATAGTTTAAACCAAAATTCTACTCATCAGCGTTAATCAAAACCCCATCGTAAACCGTCCAATCTCAAAAAGCCTTTAAACATGGTTGCAACCGTTTTTTGTCTTTTCACTGCTGATACGAAACTTATCTCATAATACCTAACGGATTGTAAAACACACTGAAATAGAGATCTTCAAAGATATCCTGATCGTTTGAGTTTTGCTGATACTGCCCAAGCCCTATTAAGCCGACAGCCCATATCAGACAAACCATGATTGCCAACCTGACAATCAGGCGCTGTTTGTGCGGCATAAGGCTACACAGCCAATCTGCACATAAAAGCATACCCGACATCACCCAAACCACATATCCCCAACCAAATACACCGGGTAACACAAATATCGACCCCGGTATCATCAAGATTAACATTAAACAGGGGAACAAATATAAGGTTTCTTTATCATCCTTCAATCTGATATATAAAACAAAAAAAATCACATTGGCAAATGTAGGCCAGCTCGCCGGATACCAAAAAACAGTCAAACCTGTCATCCAAATTACCAAACCTATCGCTCCGCCTACAGCGGGCAAACACAAGGATAAAATGAACAGTATGATCGCCACCCTTCTTAAAGATTTTCTCAAACCTAGGTCATAATCGAGTGGCAATAGATTGTCCGGCATATTATTTCCTTACACGATAAACGGCAGCCAATCAAAGGTCGTCTGAAACCTTGTTTTAGAGTTTCAGACGACCTTTTTACCTTTGCTTCAATCAAATGTTTTTATTTCTTTGCCCTAAAGCACAGCAGATGCTGCGTGGTGGCAAGCCATGCGCCGAAGACACCTAAGGCGATGACGAAGCCGAATACCAGCGAAACTTCGCTGAAATGGAAGAAACGCCAGCCGATATTGAGTCCGTAGGGTTTGAAGATGGCATCTGACAACGACAGACTCTTGAAAAAACTGTCAAGCACTTTATCGTTACACTTCAGTAAAACATTACCCAATCAAAATCCATACGACAAAATAAGTTATAGCACTATGATGATTTTAAAGAGTTTAAATCAAAAATCGACCCATCAACGTTACTCAAAACCCCATCGTAAACCGTCCAATCTCAAAGAGTCTTTAAAGATGGTTACAACCGGATTTGGCTTTTCACTGTTGATACAAAGCTTATAGATGACCTAACGGATTGTAAAACACACTAAAATGATCTCCAAAGGCACCCTTATCGTTTGAGTTTTGCTGATACTGCCCAAGCCCTATTAAGCCGACAGCCCATATCAGACAAATCATGATTGCCAACCTGACAATCAGGTGCTGTTTGTACGGCATAAGGCTACATAACCAATCTGCACATAAAAGCATACCCGACATCACCCAAACCACATAACCCCAGCCAAATACACCAGATAACCCAAATATCGACCCCGGTATCATCAGGGTTAACATTAAACAGGGTAACAAAGGCAAGATCTCCTTCTCATCATTCAATCTGATATATAAAACAATAAAAATTACATTGGCAAATGTAGGCCAACCTACCGGATGCCAAAGGAAAAATAAGCCTGCCGACCAAATTTGCAAACCCATATCTCCATTCACGGCAGGCAAGCACAAGGATAAGATGAACAGTATCTGCGCCATCCTTCTCAATAATTTGCTCAAACTTAGGTCATATTCGAGTGGTAGTAGATTTCCCTGCATATTATTTCCTTATACGATAAATGGCACTAATCAAAGGTCGTCTGAAACCTTGTTTTAGAGTTTCAGACGACCTTTTGCCTTTGCTTCAATCCAATGATTTTATTTCTTTGCCCTAAAACCCAACAGATGCTGCGTGGTGGCAAGCCATGCGCCGAAGACGCCTAAGGCGATGACGAAGCCGAACACCAGCGAAACTTCGCTGAAATAGAAGAAACGCCAGCCGATGTTGAGCCCGTAGGGTTTGAAGATGGCATCCACCAACGGGCGCACGGCGGAGAGCAGCCAACCGCACAGCCCCAAGCTGACGGCGGCGGAGAAGATACTCTGCCACATGGCTTGATAGAGGAAGGGGCGGCGGATGAACGATGCGGGCGCACCGAGCAGCTTGGTGATTTCGATTTCTTCTTTGCGGCTGAGGATTTGCAGACGGATGGTGTTGTGCGCAACCAAGACGAACGCCATACCCAGCGTCAGTGAAAGAAACCATAAAATTTTGCGGATGAACTCGTTGATCTGATACAGCGTTTGCACCCATTCGGTGTCCATGGTAGCGGATTCGACCATGGGCAGTTTGACCATATCCTGATAAATCGCCTGCATTTGTGCGGGCGGCGTAGCGGGATCGGGCGTGACGATAAATGCGTCGGGCAAGGGGTTGCCGTCGAGCATGGAAACGAGGTTTTGATCGAGGTTGGATTGCAGCTCTTCCAAGCCTTCCTGCTTGCTGATGAAACGGATTTTGTTGAGGCGGGCATCGCGTTCCAACAGGTTGCGAACGGTATCGCTGTCGGCTTTGGATGCGTCGGTTTCCATATAGAGGGTGATTTGCGGCGACTCGTTGAGCTTGCCTAAAACGCTTTGCCCGCTTTGGATGCCCAAATACATGAAAAGCGGCAGGGTCATGGCGACGGCTAGCATCAGGAGGGTGAGCAGCGTGCCGACGGGTTGGCGCAGGAGCTGTTTGAGCGCAGTGCGTGCGGATTCGACGTGCAGCGAGACGTAGTGGATGATGCTCATGCGAGTCGTCCTTTCGAGAGGCGCAGGATGCGGTGGCCGTAGTCTGCCATGAGGGTTTCGTCATGGGCGGCGACGATGACGGTGGTTCCTGCTTCGTGGAAGGTTTTGAACAATTCCATGATGTCGAGCGCGTAGGCGCGGTCGAGGTTGGCGGAGGGTTCGTCGGCAATCAAGAGGCTGGGTTGGTGGACGACGGCGCGGGCGATACACAGGCGTTGCTGTTCGCCGCCCGACAGGGTCACGGGATCGTCCA
This sequence comes from uncultured Neisseria sp., assembly GCA_963456805.1. GTDB lineage: Bacteria > Pseudomonadota > Gammaproteobacteria > Burkholderiales > Neisseriaceae > Neisseria. Next base: position 5,804 of record CAUOMQ010000049.1, read on the forward strand.
ATTCGCGGCCTTTCAAGCCGACTTTTTCAATGGCGATGCGGGCGCGCTCTTCGGCTTTACGCGGCTGATAACCGATAATCCGCAGCGGCAGGATGACGTTCTGCAGGACGTTGCGGTCATAGAGGATTTTGTGGTCTTGGAACACGATGCCGATATGTTGGCGCATGAAGCCGATTTGGTTGTCGCTCAATTCGCCCAAGTCTTGGTTGTTGAACCACACTTTGCCTTTGCTGGGTTTGGTAATACCGGAAATCAGCTTCAGGATGGTGGACTTGCCGGAGCCGGAATGGCCGGCGATAAATATCATTTCGCCTTTTTTGATTTGGAAGCTGACGTTTTTCAGGGCTTCAAAACCGCCGGGATAGGTTTTGGAAACTTGTTCGAAACGGATCATAAGGTATTCCTGGAAAGGGGTCAGAACAAACTTATCCACAGTTAATCCACAAAAGGATGCGCTATCGGAGATAGGTCGTCTGAAAAATAGGATATGTGCCGAATTATAAAGATTTCGGCGTTTTTTTGATAGTTTGCTCAGATATGGACGGCGGTAGGCAAAGCGTCAGACTGACGGCTTTACAACACAATATTACAAGTGTGATTGTCGCCATCATTTTATTTACCGGCATTTATCCACAAAACGCCCTGAACAAAGAGGTCGTCTGAAAATTTTCAGACGACCTCTGAGCATAATAATCATCAAAAACCGCGTATCCGACCGAAGCGCAGATACGCGGTTTGAGATTTGAAGCACATATTCGGGTCTTGCTTCCTAACCGTGCAGACAATATAAAGTGCAAGCTTAATTGATGTCCAAACGTTCCATACGGTAGCGCATGGAGCGGAAGCTGATGCCCAAAAGCTTGGCTGCCTGAGTGCGGTTGTAACGGGTTTGCTGCAACGCCTGCTCGATAATGCCGCGCTCGATTTGGTCAAGGTAATCTTGAATCTGCATGGTGCGCGGGTCAAACGGCGGAAGCGGCTGGTGATCCAAAGTTTCGCCTTTTCGTGTTTCGGAATCGGCGATGTCGTCAAGACTGAGGTTTGGATGGTCGTTTTTGGGCGTTGTCGTGTTTTGGATTTGCAAATCATCCAGCTGGATAACTTGCCCGACAGTCAGGGCGACGGCGCGTTCGAGGATGTTTTCGAGTTCGCGGAAGTTGCCGGGATAGCTGTAATGCAGCAGGGCTTCTTGCGCTTTGGGGCTGAGTTTGTAGGTTTGCGTACCGTGGCGGTGTTTATAGAGCAGGTACAGAATCAGCGCCCCCAAGTCTTCACGCATTTCGCGCAGGGGCGGCATATGCAGGGTAACGACATTGAGGCGGTAATATAAGTCTTGACGGAATGCGCCGCTATCAACAAGGGCTTCGAGGTTTTTATGGGTGGCGCAGATGATGCGGACATCGACGAAAGTTTCGCGGGCATCACCGATGCGGCGCACAGCTTTTTCTTGGATGGCGCGCAGGAGTTTGACTTGCATGGCAAGCGGCAAGTCGGCAACTTCGTCGAGGAACAGCGTGCCGCCGTCGGCGTGTTGGAAAAAGCCGAGACGGTCTTGGTCGGCGCCGGTAAAGCTGCCTTTTTTGTAGCCGAAGAATTCGCTTTCCATCAGATTTTCAGGAATTGCGCCGCAGTTGACGGCGATAAAGGGCTTGTCGGCGCGATCGGACAATTCGTGGATGGTACGCGCAGCCTGTTCTTTACCGGTACCCGATTCGCCGGAAATATAAACGGGTACGCCACTGCGGGCGAGGCGGCGGATCAGGTGGCGGACTTCGACCATTTGGGGAGAACTGCCGAGCAGCCGCGGCATATCTTCTTCGCCACCCAATTCAGGCACGTCTTCGTTCGCACGCATGGCGATTTCGCCGGTGGCAAAGCGTTCTTTCATGGAACGCAGGCTTTCGGGTACGGAGACAGAACCGCTCAAGTCGCGTTTGGGCGGTTTGGGCGGGGTTTTAGGCTTGTTGAATGCGGCAGCGACGGGCGCGGACGGTTTTTCGGTTGGCGGCTGGGCAATTTCGTCCGTGCTGTTGGAAACAGAAACGGCAGATTTAACCAACGAGCGAAGTTGGGAAAGGGTAATCGGCTTTTGCAGGTAGTCAAACGCACCCGCATTAAGGGCTTCGACCGCCTGGTCGGCATTACCGAAGGCGGTAATGACGGCGACAGGGGTGTCGAGCATGAGTTCGTCTATGTATTGGACGACTTCGAGGCCGGAGCCGTCGGGCATCCGCATATCGGTCAAGACGAGCGAATAGTCGTTGTTGTCGAGCTTGTCTTTGGCATCTTCTACGCCGACGGCAGTCTGCACGCGCAGCCCCATCTTCATCAGCGTCATTTCCATCAAGTCACGGATGTCGGCCTCGTCGTCGACGACCAATACTGGGTCTTGCAGCTTACTCATTGTGTTCTCTCGGTAAAATCAGTTCGAATCCGTTCATTTCGGGGTGGTAATGGAGTTGACCCATATTGGCGTGTGCCAGTTCGCGGGCAACGTACAATCCCAATCCCGTACCTTGTTTTTCAGTGGTGTAGAACGGCTCGAAGAGATGGTTGCGGACTTCGGGCGAAATGCCTTTGCCGTTATCGGCAACGACGATGGAAATATGCATCCTACCGCTGGGGCGGATCAGGACGGTAATCGCGTTCTCGTCCTGACGGCTGTGCCGCCATGCGTTATTGCAGAGGTTCCACATGATTTGTTGGATGTGCATCACATCCGCGAGGATGGTAAGGTTGTTGCCGTCCATATTCATGCGCAGGCAGCCGATGGCTTCGGAATTGTTGAGCGTGAACTCTTGTTTGAAGTCGAGCCAGAATTTCATCAGGTTGATCGGCTCGCGGCTGATGTTGTCGCGCTTGTTGAGCAGGGAGATGTCTTCCAGCATTTTGTCGATGCGCTGGATGTTGCTGTCGATGATGCCGCAAAGCTTGGCTTTAACGGGATCGGGTTCGGCATCATCATCACTTTCTTGCAGCAAATCGCTGGCATGACGGATGGCGGACATCGGATTGCGGATTTCGTGGGCGAGGTTCGCGGTAAGCTGTCCGAGCGAGGTGAGCTTGGTGGACATGGCCTCTGCTGCGACTTCGCGCAGCGAACGGACATACAGCATGAGCAGTTCCGTCTGTTCCTGAATCAGCGGGACGGCGCGGACGTGCATGGCGTGTTGGAAGATGTGGATATCGGTTTCAAACGGTTTGTCGGGATGATATTGCCAGCGTGTAACCAATTCGCCGAACACGACTTCCTGCTGGTCAACCACCAAACCGGGGAAATAGGTTTTTGCCTGTTTGTTGAAAAGCCAGACGCGCTGGGTGCTGTCGATAACGATAACGGCTTCCTGCACGCGGTTGAGGACGAGGCGGTTCAACCCGCTGATGCGGCGGTAGGCAAGCTGATGGCGGCTGGCAGATTCGGTCGCCTGCTCCAGATAGCGGGCGGCGAACGAAGTCAGCATGGCGACAAGGTAACACGCGCCGCAGAGCAGGACCGTAGTAATCAGGGGCTGCGTATCCCAATCAAACGGATGCAGGCGGATGCTGCCGTCAAGCAGCAGATTGAAGAAGAACAGCATGGACGCGTAGCCTGCGTACAGCATGGGATAATGCCCGTAGCTGAGGAGGCAGGACGTCGCGACGAAAGGAAGGACAAGGATGCCGAAGCCCGAATCGACTCCACCGGCGATATACACCAGTATCATCATCATCGAAATATCGACGACTGCGCTGGCATTGGGCAAATCCAAAGTCTGCCATTGCCAGTCCGGACGGGCGACGGATAACAAGATGAGGAAAGAATACAGCGCTGCCCAGCTGTAAAATTCGACGGGAGGGAATGACATGCCGATATGGGTGCCATTGCTGTAAACGCCGAAAGCATGCATAACCAACAGCGGCAGCACGATGGCAATGCGGGCAATATTGATTAAACCGGGTATCCGCTCGCTCAGGTTTCCCAGTTCCTGAAAGCCGGACTTACTCATATCCGCAACCCTTTTCGTTTATTTTTATCATTATTAGTACCTGTTTTTGAAATCGTTCTGCGATATTTCCGCAGACGGTCGTAAATATTTTTTTAATTTTGTCAGCATAACATAAAACGACCGTGTTTTCTAGGTTTTCAATGTGTTACCGCGCCTTTTGTTGTTTATGCGGAGGCAGCGGACAAGGTTTTCAGACGACCTGAGATGTCCAAAACCTTCCCTTTTTTGCCGCGTTTGCCCTCGATGTCGCAAATGCGCAATTTTTCCTGATGCGCCGCACCGCGCTTGCCGACGGTTTCGACGATGAATTCCGCAGCCGTGGTCACGAGGACGTGTTCCAGCGATGCGCCGTCGGTCAGCGACATCAATTGCAAACCGCGCCCTTTGGGCATGACTTTGAGTTCGCCGATGGAAAACGCCAAGAGGCGGTGGTCGCTGCTGGCCAGTACGATTTTACAGTCGGGATTGATGAGCGAGGAAGCATAGACGGCAATCGGCGGCAGGACGGTTTCGCCACTGTCCACAATCATCACCACTTTGCCCGCTTTCACGCGCCCGACCATATCGGCCAACTTGGCGATGAAGCCGTAGCCGCCGCTGCCTGAGAGCAGGTAGTGCTGCTCGGGCTGCCCGGTGAGCATGGCGACGGGTTTCGCGCCGTTTTGCAGCTCGATTAACGATGAAACGGGCACACCGTCGCCGCGCCCGCCGGGGATTTCGGCGGCATCAAGGGTGTAGGTTCTGCCTAATGAATCAAGAATGACGACAGGCAAAACGGTACGGCCTTCAAGGGTTTGTTTGAGGCGGTCGCCTTCTTTGAACGCGGTTTGGCTCAAATCAAGGTTGTGTCCGGCACGGCTGCGTATCCACCCTTTTTCCGACAGAATCAGCGTGATGGGTTCGTCGGCGGTGGTCTGCGTCAGCACCGCGCGTCCGGCTTCTTCCACCAGCGTGCGGCGCGCATCGCCGAACTGCTTCATGTCCGCCTGCATCTCTTTGATAATCAGCTTGCGTTTTTCGTTTTCATCGCCCAAAAGGATATTCAGACGACCTTGTTCTTCGCGCAATTCGTTCAATTCTTTTTCGAGTTTGAAACCTTCCAAACGCGCCAACTGGCGCAGGCGGATTTCCAAAATGTCTTCGGCTTGGATTTCGGTCAGCCCGAACGCCGCCATCAGGTCGGCTTTCGGGTCGTCTGATTCGCGGATGACTTTAATCACTTCATCAATGTGCAGAAAGACTTTCAGACGGCCTTCAAGGATGTGCAACCGTTTTTCCACTTGGTTCAAACGGAATTTCAGACGACGTGTTACGGTCACGACGCGAAAATCCAGCCATTCCTGCAAAATCGTTTTCAGGTTTTTCTGCGCGGGACGGTTGTCCAGCCCCATCATCACCAAGTTCATGGACACATTGCCTTCCAGCGAAGTCTGCGCCATCAGCGTGTTGATGAAGGTATCGGTATCGATGCGGCTGGATTTCGGCTCGAACACCAGACGCACGGGATGTTCGCCGTCGGACTCGTCGCGCACGCGGTCGATTAAATCCAGCATCAGCTTTTTGGTATTGAGCTGATCTTGGTTGAGCTGCTTTTTACCCGCTTTCGGTTTCGGGTTGGTCTGTTCTTCGATTTCGGCAAGGATTTTGGCGGAATTGGCGTTCGGTGGCAGTTCGGTCACAATCACGCGCCATTGCCCGCGCGCCAGCTTCTCGATTTCGTAACGCGCACGCACGCGCACGCTGCCCTTGCCGGTTTCGTAAATCCGGCGCAATTCGTCCGCCGGCGTGATGATTTGACCGCCGCCGGCAAAATCGGGCGCGGGGATGTACTGCATCAGGTCGGCGGTGTCCAGCGTCGGCTTTTTCAACAGCGCAATCGCCGCCTGCGTGACTTCGTTCAAATTGTGCGACGGAATTTCAGTCGCCATGCCCACCGCGATGCCTGACGCGCCGTTGAGCAACACCATAGGCAGGCGGGCGGGTAGGTGCAGCGGTTCGTCAAACGCGCCGTCGTAGTTCGGCACGAAATCCACCGTCCCCTGATTGATTTCGGACAACAGCAATTCCGCAATCGGCGTCAGCCGCGCCTCGGTGTAACGCATCGCCGCCGCCCCGTCGCCGTCGCGCGAACCAAAGTTGCCGATGCCGTCGATTAAGGGATAGCGCAAGGTAAAATCCTGCGCCATCCGCACCATCGCTTCATAGGCGGAACTGTCGCCGTGCGGGTGGTATTTACCCAAAATCTCGCCGACCACGCGCGCCGATTTCACCGGCTTCGCCCCCGCCGTCAAACCCATATCGCGCATGGCAAACAAAATGCGCCGCTGCACGGGCTTTTGGCCATCTGAAACTTCAGGCAGCGCGCGGCCTTTGACCACGCTCATGGCGTATTCGAGATAGGCGCGTTCGGCGTATTGACCTAATAGCAGGTAGTCTTCGCCGACTGGGGATGGGACGGAAACGTGTTCGTTCATAAGGAAGCTGGAATGAAAGATAAAGGAAGGTATTGTAAAGGATAGCGAATGAAAATAAAAATGTCGGGGCATGGTTTCGCCGCGTATCTTTTTATTTTTGAATGGAATTGTTGACAATCTAAATGGATTTGAGGTCGTCTGAAATGTTTTCAGACGACCTCTATAAACATCATGCTACATTTCAAAAGCGGACATCAAGTCTTTTCACGTTCGTCCAGCAGCAAAAACACCATCAGCGACAGCAACATCAAAACCGTCGTCAACACCATTGCCCGCGCATAATTGTCCTCCCCTGCCCTACCCAGATACGAATAAATTAAAGTGGTCAGCGTCTGCCATTCGGGGCGCGACAAAAACAGCGTGGCGGCAAATTCGCCGATACAGGTTGCCGCCGCCAAAGTCAGACCGCGTCGCAAAGCAGGTTTCAATAAAGGGGCTGTCACATACAAGGTCGTCTGAAAAGCATTTGCCCCCATACCGCGCGCAGCCGACACATAATCTTCAGGCAAATCGTCCCAAGCCGCCAGCACATCTTTTGCCACAAACGGATACGCCAGCAGCGCATAAGTGGCGACCAACAAAGGCAGCGATGCCGTCCATTGCGGATAAAGCAGCAATATACCGGCGGCAATGCAGACAGGCGAAACCATAAACGGCAAAAACACCAAACCGCGTACCCACGCCACCCGTCGCGCAACCGCCGCATACATCACCCCCAGCACGACCGCCGTCAAAACCGCCATCCCCGAAAACCGCAGCGTATTCCATCCCGCCGCCAAGGTTTCCTGTTCCAACAACACACCCCAAGACCCACCTGCCGACGCCGCCAGAAAAATCACCGCCACCAAAGGCAACAGGCAACACAGCAGCAACACCATTAAAGAAAAACCCAGCAAAACACGTTCGCCGAAAGATTGAGGGCGATGAGGCAGCAAAGCACGGACCGCCTTATCAGAAGCCGTTTGCCGGCTCAAATACGCATACAGCAACCCCGCCAATGCCGTCACACCCAACACCATCCACACCAAAACCGACGCCTGAGCCATATCCAGCTCATACATCACCAACTGATAAATCTCCACCTCAACCGTCGTATAACGGCTGCCACCCAGCAGCAAAGCCAGTCCGAAACCCGAAAAACAATACAAAAATACCAAACAAGCCCCACCTGCCAACCAAGGACGCAACACCGGCCATTCCACAAAGCAAAATCGCTGCCAAGCCCCCGCACCCAGCGTCTGCGCCGACTGCAACCTCGCCTGCGGCACCTGCAAAAAACCCTGATACGCCGCGCGTACCAACACAGGCAAATTGAAAAACACATTGCCGTAAAGCAACAAATACGGCGTATCCTGCCAGCCCGCCCACAACACCCCGTTTGCCCCGAACAAAGCCAACACACCCACCCCGACCACCAAAGTCGGCATCACAAACGGCAGCATCAAAAGCCGCAAAATCATCTCACGCCCGCGAAACGACAACCTCGCCAACGACCACCCCACCGGAATACCGAGCAGCAAAACCAGCACACAAGTGCCCCCCGCCTGAACCACCGTCCAAACCAAGCGATGCTGCATATAATCATCAGCTAATACCAACAACCAAGCCGCCCCGTCATAAGCCGCCATCGCCACCAATGGCGCAACCACCATCACCGCCAAGAAGCCCAAAGGCAACAGCGCAAGTAAAACAGTGGCAGGAAATAAACGAAACAGAGTTTTCATGGAACAGGTACGCAGAGGCTAAAACAGATATTGTAACGGATATGAAGCAAAGGTCGTCTGAAAAGACAGACATGATTAGTCCATGCCGCTTCGTAAATGCCGTATAAGCAATCGAACAAGGCAACCCGCCATAGAAAAAGGTCGTCTGAAAACTCAAATCTTATTATTCAGACGACCCTAGTTTTATATCCAATCTATGATTACTATAAGCAACCTTCCAGATATGGTAATTCTTCTTTTTTACCAACACTGAAGCTCGTTATTTTTCCATTAGTAATGATGTATTTCACACCTAAATTACCAGTCCAATAAAATTCAACAGTGTCTTTGTTTCCTCCATAAGGATGTTTTCTAACCACCCTACCTTTATTATGATATTTCCGTAATTTGCTTGCATTTTTACCAATATGGACACCATGAGGAGATATGAATATCTTATTATGAAATTCTATTTCTACTAGAGTATTGTCTATGAATTTATACGATACACCATTAATATTTTTTCGATGTGCATAAAAGCAACCTTCAATATCTTGCCCATCTTTTATGTAAATTTTAGCATCAAATTTTTTACCAATTTTCTCATCTTTCAAACCATCAAAAAAAACCTGATTAGCTTTAATTGGTTGTGAATATGCAAGATTATCTTTAGTCGGGATATAGACATAAAGATTCATAATTAGTAATAAAATTAAAATTTTATTAAATATCTTGAATTTTTCCATTGTGATTTCCAATATGTAAATGATGATGAGGGATATAGCTTGTCCCTGCAATTGCAGCAACTCCACCTGTCTCTCGAGTACCTGTATAAAATGTCCTAAATCCAAATCTTTTAAATACTGCTACCCATTTAGTATTTGCTGTTAAATCAAATATTGGGGCTGTCGTAAGTACTTGCTGATAAATCTTAGGTTTTAATCCTTTAGTTAAATATATCAAATCACAGGCCTCTCCATTTCTATGAGTTTGCTTGGTTTCGGACTATGCCCATCACTATGTGCATAGAAATTCCAAGTGAGCAAAACAGTTATTCTAACTGATTCGAAGCAAAGGTCGTCTGAAAACTTTCAGACGACCTTGATAGATGTTGAGCTTCAACCTAATTTACGATTGCTAGTCCTGCAAACAAAAGGGAAAGGATAAGTTGAGTTTCAGACAATCTGATGATATTTAATCAATAACATCATTATTATATTCTAAACGGCATGTTTGTTTTTCTTTATCTCCATCAAACCAAAAACGAAAATAATAGGGAGAATAATCTGGAGCATTACCTAATTCATATTCTGGATTAGGGCTTTCAAAAAGGTAATTTGGAATATTTTTAAATACCTCAATATGGGCAGAAGAACCATCTAATAATTTAATCTCAAACAATTTATTATCAGAAGAAACATAAACTGCACCAACTTTTTTCATTGAGATAGGATTCTTACTTTTACTACTTAATGAATA
>CAUOMQ010000050.1:0-15407 GCA_963456805.1 uncultured Neisseria sp.
TATGTATATTTTAAATATAATTGAAATATAAATTTCCTTATATGGTATTTTGTAGAATAAAATAATTCGTTATCTTTTTGGTATAAAAATAAGCAGATATGATTGAACAAGATTTATTTGATAAAATGTTAATTACATCACACTACAAATTTGCTATAATGTGCGAATCAGTTAACCACCCTATACCCCAAAAGGAAAAACCATGGGCATTAAAGTCGCCATTAACGGATATGGCCGCATCGGCCGCCAAGTATTACGCGCCATCTACGATTACAACCTGCAAGACCAACTTGAAGTCGTCGCCGTCAACGCCAGCGGCAGCCTCGAAACCAACGCCCATCTGACCAAATTCGATACCGTCCACGGCCGCTTTAATGCTGACATTTCCCACGATGCGACCCACCTCATCATCAACGGCCGCAAAATCCCGTTCTTCTCCACCCGCAACCCTGCCGAACTGCCCTGGCGCGACTTGGGCGTGGACTTGGTGATGGAATGCACCGGCTCGTTCACCAGCAAATCCAAAGCCAATGTCCATCTTGAAAGCGGCGCGAAAAAAGTGCTGATTTCCGCACCGGGCGAGGCTGATGTTGACGCGACCATCGTCTACGGTGTGAACGACGACGTGATTACCGACGACATGACCGTCATCTCCAATGCTTCCTGCACCACCAACTGCCTCGCCCCCGTCGCCAAAGTATTGAGCGAAAACATCGGCATCGTCAAAGGCGCGATGACCACCATCCACGCCCTGACCAACGACCAAACCGTGACCGACGTGCGCCACAAAGACTTGCGCCGTGCCCGCAGCGGCGTGGAAAACATGATTCCGACCAAAACCGGCGCGGCGAAAGCCGTCGGTTTGGTCTTGCCCGAATTGAAAGGCAAACTCGACGGCCTTGCCATCCGCGTGCCGACCGTCAATGTTTCATTGGTGGACTTGAGCTTCCAAGCCGCGCGCGATACGAGTGTCGAAGAAATCAATGCGCTGATGAAGGCCGCCTCAGAAGAAGGTCGTCTGAAAGGCGTGTTGGGCTACAACACGCTGCCGCTGGTGTCTATGGACTTCAACCACACTACCCAAGCCAGCACCTTTGACGCAACGCTGACCAAAGTAACCGACGGCAACATGGTCAAAGTGTTCGCTTGGTACGACAACGAGTGGGGCTTCAGCTGCCAAATGCTGAACACCGCCCGCCGTATGTTCGGTTTGGAAGTGCGCCCGTTTGAATAAAACGGATGGTTTGATACGCTAAAAGGTCGTCTGAAAACTTGAATTGCCCGGCAAAATTTGGGCGCGTATAAGAGATTGTTCGGACGTTTTGAATAAAGCCGGGTTCTGTATATTGCAGGACTCGGCTTTTTGAATTTCAAACTGCAACACTCATGGTTGCCGTCATACCTAAAAAGATGAAGCACACACATAGTTGCAGGCAGGGATAAAAAACTGCACCTTTGTGAAAGGTGCAGTTTACGGGTTTCAGACGACCGACTGATTGATTTTATCCTTAACGCTGCAAGCTTTTTGGGAAAGGTTTTTTCTGCGAGACGGGCGCAAACTCAAACACTTTCTTGCGTGCATTCCATTGTAGCGGACGGATACAATTTTGATATTGTGCGCGTACTTTACCGCGTGTGTCTTCGCCGCACAGCTCTCCACCCACGCCTAAATAAAGTTTGTTGTCGATGATTTTTGTTCCGACTGCGCCATGAAGAAATGCCTGTTTGGCAGAACCATCCGGCTGGCCTGCAAAAACAGTGACCGCCCAGCCGCCGGAGCCGCCCAGATCAGGTGCGTTGGCGCAGGTGACCTTGCTCATGTCGTAGACAAAATCATGATAACCGTCGTTATTCAAATCGATAATATCCAAAGCCTGACCAACAGAGAATTTTCCCCCCATTTCACGGCAGGTTTGTTTATCTTCATTGATGGCTTCCTGTACTTTTTTAGGAATTGCTATGGGTGCGCGTTCGGCGGCAGCAAATTGCATGCTTGCCATGAATACTGCCGCTAAAAGCAGTTTTTGCATGATTTTCTCCGAATTAGGCTAAATTGGTCGGCTGTATCAAGTATCCATACTTGTTGCCATACTGAGTTTTCAGACGACCTAAACCAAGATTTATGGTGTTGCGACTGTAAATGTAACATCCACATGATCTTTTTGCTGTTTCAATTCGAAACAATCGAATCCCTCGCTGTTTACGCAAACATTGACTATTTTTTTGCCGGTCCATTGAATGGAGGTTTCCGTTTCTTCGTTTATTTGACGTTTCATATTACGGGTTGGCAGGGTTTTGGGCAGTACTCCGTTTTCCCCCTCTTTTTTTAAAGCAGCAGTATAAGCGTCAGATAAAGAGTTACCTGAATAACGGCATTTGGTTACGCCTAATTCTGTTCCATCCCATTTCTGTTTGCCGCAGGAGAGTTTGGCTCCGCCGGCATTTGCGGCAGCAGTGGTCAGAAGCAGGGCAACAGCCAATACAATTTGTTTTTTCATCAACATTCCTTCAAATCATAGACGTAGATTGCATAAAAAAGATTCTAATCGTCTGTCCTGTCAGGGTTTCAGACGACCTTTTAAATCTATTACAATTTCACCGAATGCTCGCGCGTTTCGTGGAACACGATGTCTGGCCAGCGTTCCTGCGTGAGTCCCAAATTCACGCGGTTGGGGGCGAGGTAGGCGAGGTTGCCACCTGCGTCGATGGCGAGGTTGCCCGCATTGGCTTTTTCAAACTCTGCCAGCTTTTTCTTGTCGTCGCACGATACCCAGCGCGCCGACCAGATGGATGCGTTGTCGAACACGGCTTCTACGCCGTATTCGTTGGCGAGGCGCGAGGTAACAACTTCAAACTGCAACACGCCGACCGCGCCCAAAATCAAATCCGCGCCGCTCATGGGTTTGAAGACCTGTACCGCGCCTTCTTCGCCAAGCTGTTGCAAACCTTTTTGCAGTTGTTTGATTTTCAGTGGGTTTTTGATGCGGACGCTGCGAAACAGTTCGGGCGCGAAGAAGGGGATGCCGGTGAACGCCAGTTGTTCGCCTTCGGAGAAACTGTCGCCGATTTGGATGTTGCCGTGGTTCGGGATGCCGATGATGTCGCCCGCGTAGGCTTCTTCCACCAGCTCGCGGTCGTGCGACATGAACGTTACCACGCTGGAGGCGGCGATTTCGCGGTTGATGCGCAGGTGTTTCATCTTCATGCCGCGCTCGAATTTGCCGGAGCAGACGCGCAAGAAGGCGATGCGGTCGCGGTGTTTCGGGTCCATATTGGCTTGGATTTTAAAGATAAATCCGGAAAATTTCGGCTCGTCCGGCTCGACCATGCGCACGGTCGCATCGCGCGGTTTCGGCGCGGGCGCCCAGTCGATCAATGAATTGAGGATTTCCTGAATACCGAAGTTGTTAATCGCCGAGCCGAAGAATACGGGCGTGAGTTCGCCGGCGAGAAATTCGTCGAGATTGAACTCGTTGGAAGCCACCTGCACCAATTCGATTTCATCGCGCAGCTGCTGGATTTCCAGCGGAAAGCGTTGTTCTAATTCGGGATTGTTGATGCCTTTGATAATGTCGAACTCGTGCGGCAGACGTTCGCCGCCGGCTTCAAAGAGATAGATTTCGTCGTTCAGGATGTGGTACACGCCCTTGAAGTTTTTGCCCATGCCGATCGGCCAGGTTACGGGCGCGCAGCGGATTTTTAAAATATTTTCCACTTCGTCCAGCAATTCCAAAGAATCGCGTACTTCGCGGTCGTATTTGTTCATGAACGTGACAATCGGCGTATTGCGCAGGCGGCAGACGTTCAAGAGTTTGATGGTTTGCGCTTCCACGCCTTTTGCCGCGTCGATGACCATCAGCGCGCTGTCCACGGCGGTCAAAACGCGGTAGGTATCTTCGGAGAAGTCTTGGTGTCCCGGCGTGTCCAAGAGGTTCACCGTGTGGTCTTGGTAGTCGAACTGCATCACGCTTGATGCCACGGAAATGCCGCGCTGCTTCTCGATTTCCATCCAGTCGGAGGTGGCGAATTTGCCGGTTTTCTTGCCTTTTACCGTACCCGCGCTCTGAATCGCGCCTGAAAACAGCAAGAGTTTTTCAGTCAGCGTGGTTTTACCCGCGTCGGGGTGGGAGATGATGGCAAACGTGCGGCGGCGGCGCACTTGGTCGAGGATTTCTTGGGACATGGGCTTTCTTTGCAAAAAGGTTCAGGCCGCTTTTCCGACGGCCTGAGAAAGGATTGAGATGGCGGGGATTGTACAAAAAAACATTAATCGGTTCAATGATTAGGGGATAAAAAAGGTCGTCTGAAAACTTTTCAGACGACCTTTTCACGCTTGCGGATTAAGCCTTGTCGTGGAATTCGTGGAATTCATATTGGTAGGACAAGCCTTTGCCTGCTTTTTTCTGCGCCAGATAATCGTCGTAAACGGCGCGGATTTCTTTGCGCAAGAGGAATAGGGCGATTAAGTTGGGGATGACCATGAAGCCGTTGAACATATCGGACAGGCTCCAAACCAAATCGACTTTGCCCAGCGTACCCAACACGATAGCCAGCAGCACGAGCGCGCGGTAGATGCCCAAGTGTTTTCCCCTGAAGAGGAAGCGGATGTTGGACTCGCCGAAGTAGTACCAGCCGATGATGGTAGTGAAGGCGAAGAAGGTCAGGCAGACGGCGAGCAGTTGCGAACCGAAGCCGGGGAAGGCTTTACTGAAGGCGAATTGGGTCACCGCCGCGCCTTGTTCGCCGGAAAGGTTGGCATCGGTCAGGAGGATAATCAGTGCGGTGGCGGTGCAGACCAAGATGGTGTCGATGAAGACGCCGATAAATGCTGCCAAGCCTTGTTGAACGGGGTGGTTCACGTCGGCGGTAGCGTGCGCGTGCGGCGTCGAACCCATACCTGCTTCGTTGGAAAACAGTCCGCGTGCCACGCCGTAACGGACGGCTTCGCGCATACCGATACCTGCCGCGCCGCCTAACACGGCTTCAGGATTGAAGGCGGCGGTAAAGATGTGGTTGAACATCGGTACGATGTGGTCGGAGAATTCAAACAGGATAACGACGGCACACAAAATATAGATAATCGCCATAAACGGCACGACGAATTGGGCGATGTTGGCGATGCGGTTTACGCCGCCGACGATAATCATGCCCGCGAGGACGGCGAGGGTGATGCCCACTGCCAATGCCGGTACGTTAAAGGCGATGGTAACGGAGGAGGCGATGGAGTTTGCCTGCGTGGCGTTACCGATAAAGCCCAGCGCGATAATCAGAGCGATGGAGAAGAAGCCCGATAAGAAACGCGCCGCGCCGCGCCCGATTTTCGGGGTCAGTCCGTGCGTGATGTAGAACGCGGGGCCGCCGATGTATTTGCCGTGGCTGACGACGCGGTATTTTTGCGCGAGCAGGGCTTCGGCGAAAATCGTGGACATCCCCAAAACGGCGGAAAGCCACATCCAAAAAATCGCACCCGGCCCGCCTGCGGTAATGGCGGTTGCCACGCCGGCGACGTTGCCCGTGCCGATTTGGGCGGAGACGGCAACGGCGAGTGCTTGGAATTGCGACAAAGATTTATCGTCTTTGTCTTTTTTGGAAAACAAGCCGCCAAAGACGGATTTGAGACCTTCGCCAAATTTGGTAATCTGCGGTGCACCCAGATAGAGTGTGAAAAACAGGCCGATGCCCAAAAGGGCGTAAATCAGCAGGTAGTCCCACAGAATCAGATTGACTGCGCCCACCAGTGCAGACAATGTTTTTTCCATAATTACAAACCTTATATTGAAAAATGAACAGATGACGGCATCCGGCGGCGGTTACTCCGTTGAATGCCGTTGTGTCGGACGGCGCGGCGAGCAGGCCAGCTTCGTCCGTTTCGCCCCAAGTTGTCAACAATCCTGAAGCAGGCCTGCATGATACCGTAAACCTTTTGTGAGGCAAACGAAAAAAAGGGTCAGGTTTGGGCAAAGACAAGATTTTTGAGTTTTTCAGGCGCTATCGGCGTTTTCAGACGACCTTTTGGGCAGAATGCAGGGTCGTCTGAATATTTTAGGTATATTCAACCTATGTTAAAATGCGCCCTTTGAAAATGAGCAAGAGCCCGCCGGATAAGGCGGAAAATCGAAAGGAATCCATATATGGCAGGTCATAGCAAGTGGGCGAATATCCAGCATAAAAAAGCCCGTCAAGATGCCAAACGCGGCAAAATCTTCACCCGTCTGATTAAAGAAATCACCGTCGCAGCCCGCATGGGCGGCGGCGATCCCGGCGCCAACCCGCGCCTGCGCCTGGCTTTGGAAAAAGCCGCCGAAAACAATATGCCCAAAGACAACGTGCAACGCGCCATCGACAAAGGTACGGGCAATTTGGAAGGCGTGGAATACATCGAGTTGCGCTACGAAGGTTACGGCATCGGCGGCGCGGCGCTGATGGTGGACTGCCTGACCGACAACAAAACCCGCACCGTCGCCGACGTGCGCCACGCGTTTACCAAAAACGGCGGCAACTTAGGCACCGACGGCTGCGTAGCGTTCAACTTCGTGCATCAGGGTTATTTGGTGTTCGAACCCGGCGTTGACGAAGACGCGCTGATGGAAGCCGCTCTGGAAGCCGGTGCGGAAGACGTGATTGCCAACGACGACGGCTCCATCGAAGTCATCACCGCCCCCAACGATTGGGCGGGCGTGAAAGCGGCATTGGAAGCCGCAGGCTACAAATCCGTTGACGGCGACGTCACCATGCGCGCCCAAAACGAAACCGAACTCTCCGGCGAAGATGCCGTCAAAATGCAGAAACTGATTGACGCGCTGGAAGATTTGGACGACGTACAGGACGTTTACACCTCTGCGGTGTTGAATCTGGATTAATAGGAAAGATCGAAAGCAGACCTGTTGGGTCTGCTTTTTTTGCGTCTGGGATTTTCGGCGGGTTGTTTGTTGGAATCTTCAATGGCTCGTGGGCAAAGCCCACGCTACAAAGTTTCTTGGCGACACAAGTGCCGTAGCGTGGACTCTGTCCACGAAAATGATGAACACACAAAGGTTGTCTGAAAAACTCAATGCAGGTTTTCAGACGACCTTTTATGTTTGAAATGCCTACCGGTTTTGGCTGGCGCGGTATCCGTAGCGTGGGTTCTACCCACGGAAATAATGGGCGGATAGGTCGTCTGAAATCTTGAGTGGCTCGTGGGCATAGCCCACGCTACAAATTTTTTGGCGACACAAGTGCCGTAGCGTGGACTCTGTCCACGAAAATGATTAACACACAAAGGTCGTCTGAAAACACGATGTATAGTGGATTAACTTTAAACCAGTACGGCGTTACCTCGCCTTAGCTCAAAGAGAACGATTCTCTAAGGTGCTGAAGCACCAAGTGAATCGGTTCCGTACTATCTGTACTGTCTGCGGCTTCGTCGCCTTGTCCTGATTTAAAGTTAATCCACTATAAGTTTTCAGACGACCTTTTATGTTTGGACTGCCTATCGGTTTTGGCTGGCGCGGTAGAAGGCGATGAGGCCGTTGGTGGAGCTGTCGTGCTGCGGGTTGCCGCGGTCGAGTTCGGGTTCGATGGTTTTGGCGAGTTCTTTGCCGTATTCGACGCCCCATTGGTCGAAGGGGTTGATGCCCCAAATCGCGCCTTGGACGAAGGTGCGGTGTTCGTATGCCGCCATGAGCATGCCGAGGCGGCGGGGGTCGGTGGCGCTGAGGAGGAGGCTGTTGCTCGGGCGGTTGCCGGGGAATTCTTTTTGCGGGGCGAGGCGTTCGCGTTCGGCTTCGGGCAGGTCGGCAAGTTCGGCGCGGGCTTCTTCGAGGGTTTTGCCTTTCATCAGGGCTTCTGCTTGGGCGAAGGCGTTGGCGACGGTGAAGCGGTGTTGGCGGTTGATGCCGTAGGCGGTGGTCATGGGGACGATGAAGTCGCAGGGGATGAGCCGTGTGCCTTGGTGGAGGAGTTGGAAATAGGCGTGCTGGCAGTTGACGCCTTCTTCGCCGAAGACGATGCCGCCTGTGGTATGGGGGACGGGACGGCCGTCGGCGGTGCGGTTTTTGCCGAGGCTTTCCATGTCGAGCTGGTTGAGCCACGAGGGGAGGTGGCGCAGGTTGTGGCCGTATGGGACGGCGGTTTGTCCGTCGGCGTGCTGGAAGTTGTTGTACCAGATGCTGATGAGCGCCATGAGGATGGGGATGTTGCGGCGGTAGGGGGTTTGGAAGAAGTGGGTGTCCATGGCGTGCGCGCCGGCGAGGAGTTCGCGGAAGCGGTCTGTGCCGACGGCGACCATGACGGGCAGGCCGATGGTTGACCAGACGGAATAGCGTCCGCCGACCCAGTCGAACATGGCGAAGACGTTGTCGGGCGCGATGCCGAAGTTTCGGGCGGCGGCAACGTCGGAGGAGATGGCGCAGAAGTGGCGGTAGATGCCGGATTCGGGCAACCCTGCATCACGATACCAGGCGCGGGCGGCGTAGGCGTTGAGCAGGGTTTCGGGCGTGCGGAAGGATTTGCTGGCGATGCTGAATACAGTGGTCTCGGGTTTGAGGTGGGCGAGTGTGCGGCTGATGTCGGCGTCGTCTGAATTGCTGACGAAGTGGACGCGGATGTTTTGGCGGTAGGCTTTGAGGGCTTCTACGCACATTCTGGGGCCGAGGTCGGAGCCGCCTATGCCGATGTGGACGAAGTCGGTGATGGGTTTGTCGGTGATGCCCCTGTGGCTGCCGTTGTTGAGTGATTCGGCGAAGGCGAGGGCGCGGTCGAGTTCGCGGTGGATTTTGGGGAGGATGTTTTCGCCGTCAACGTAAACGGGCGCGGCGTCGGGCGGCAGGCGCAAGGCGGTATGGAGGACAGCGCGGTGTTCGCTGAGGTTGATTTTTTCGCCGTTTTGCATGGCGTGCATTTGTCCGGCTAGGGGCGAGGCTTCGGCAAGGCGGCACAAGAGTTGCAAAGTGTCTTCGCCGAGGCGGTTTTTGCTGTAATCGAAGAGGAGGCCGTCGAGGGTTTCGTGCATATTGCCGAAGCGGTCGGGTTCGGCGGCGAAGCGGTCGCGCAGGTGGATGTGTTGTGTGTCGAGCCGGTGTTGTTCAAGGGCTTGCCATGCTTCGGTAAATGCGGTCATCGGGTTTCCTTCGGAATTGGGTTCGCCCCGCTCATTCGGGGGATGTGATTCAGTTATAGATTGTCGTTGTGGTGATTGGTTCGATAGGGTGAATATTTATGTAGTCGTATGTAGTTTAACAAAGGGGCGCGGGTTTGGCGAATGCGGGGAGTCGGCTTGGTTAAGAATTGTATGCAATATGCAATTTATATGATTGATTTTTATCAAAGTTCTGTAAATTTTTCGGTATGACACCGATGTCAGGTGTGATATGCTTCGTAATCAAATGAAACAGGGATGAGGCGGGAGTCGTAAGATGGCTACAATTTATGATGTTGCTGCTTATGCGGGCGTCTCACCCAAAACGGTCAGCCGCGTCATCAACGGCGATGCGCCGGTCAGCGATAAAACCCGTGCAAAAGTCGAAACAGCGATTGCGGCTTTGGGTTATATCCCGTCTTCGGCGGCGCGGGTGATGCGGTCGAACCGTTCGGACTTGGTCGGACTGATTACCGGCGCCATCTCGCGCACGGGCGAATACGGCGGGGTACACGGTCTGCCGGATATGTTTTTAATCAAAGGCATCCAGCAGAAAATCCGCGAAGCGGGCAAAACGCTGATGATTGCGGATACGGACAACCGCTACGAGCAAATCGACCCTTTGGTCAGGACGTTTATGGAACACCGCGCGGAAGGCATTTTGTATGTAACCGAATCGCACCGCGAAATCGTCCTGCCCGAAATGCCCAACCGCTGCCCGATGGTTTTGGTCAACTGTTTCGACGCGGCGGGTACGCCGTCGGTTTTGCCGGACGACGAGCGCGGGCAATACGATTTGGTACGCAACATCATCCGTCACGGACACCGCCGTATCGCCTACATCACCTTGCAGGCAGGCGCAGAAGCGACGCGGCTGCGTTTGGCGGGCTACCGCCGCGCTTTGGACGAATCGGACATGGTGTTCGATCCTGACTTGGTGCAAACCGGCATCACCGACTTTGCCAACGACAGCGAGCCTTTGATTGCGGCAGTATTGAAATTATTGTCGCTTGCCGACCCGCCGACGGTCATTTGCTGCGGCAACGACGAAATGGCGGTCCGCGTTTACGGCATTTTGAGGACGCGCGGCGTACGCGTTCCGGAGCAGGTATCGGTGGCAGGTTACGACAACCACAGCGCGATTGCCGAAACCCTGTTCCCGCCGCTGACCAGCACCGAGCTGCCCTATATGCGCATGGGCGCGCTGGCGGCGGAAATCCTGTTCGACATTATCGAGACCAAAGAAACCGCCCGTCCGCCCGTTCGGGTTGTCGGAGAAACGATTTGGCGGCAGTCGGTCACGGCATTGAAGTAAAACATCCTTTCAGACGACGTCTGCTTCATGAGGCAGACACAATACGACAATAAAAGGTCGTCTGAAAACACAAACAACACATCACGTTATCCATTTGCAACGTATCAATACGATACGCCCAAAAATAAAGAAAGCGGCCCAACCGCTTCGATTATGCAGTGTTTCCCGCAGTTTGTTGTTCCATGTTTTCTTCTTATACAGTCCAGGAGTCGCTTCAAAATGAAGATTTCCCCACAAGTATCCCTGACGCTTCGCCAGATTATGCTGATGAACTTCGGCTTCTTCGGCATTCAATACAGCTTCGGTTTGCAGCAAACCGCCATCAATCCGATTTTCAGTTTCTTACAAGCTGACCCTGCAAAACTGCCTTACCTCAATATGGCAGGACCGATTACCGGTTTGCTGGTGCAGCCCCTTATCGGTGCCATGAGCGACCGTACATGGATTCCCGGACTTGGCCGCCGCCGTCCGTATTTCCTGCTCGGCGCCATCGGTTGCAGCTTGTGTTTGTTCTTCTATCCGCACGTTACCGCATTGTGGGTTGCCGTATTGCTGCTGTGGCTCTTAGACATCAGCAACAATACCGCCATGGAGCCTTTCCGCGCCTTCATCGCCGATACCGTTCCCGAACGCCAGCAATCCATCGGCTTCCTAATGCAGTCCGTGTTTACCGGCTTGGGCATTACCCTTGCCAACATATCGCTCTATGCCTTCAAGAAAATCGACTGGTTGAACCAAACCTCCGAAGCGGGCATCCCCTACTGGGTATTCGGCTCGTTCTATATTGGCGCCGTCTGCTCCATCGGCTCTGTTTTAGTGACCGTATTGTCCACCCCAGAACATGAGCCGTCTCCTGAAGAGCTGGCGGCGATTAAAGCCCAATCCGGCGGTCCTGTTGAAGCCGTTAAAGAAATTTACCATGCCATCAAAGACATGCCGAAACCCTTGTGGCAGCTCGCTTCGGTTTACCTCTTCCAATGGTACGCACTCTTCATCTACTGGCAATACATCTCCCACAGTCTCGCCAAATCTATATGGAATGCTACCTCTGCCAACAAAGTCGCATATGAGGACGCAGTGGCATGGACCGGTGTGGTCAATGGCTTTTACAACGTCGTGACCTTTATTTCTGCCTTCGGGTTGATGTGGATGGCGCGCAAATACGCCGCCAAATACGTCCATGCCTTTGCCGTTACCCTTGCCGCACTTGCCCTTTTGGCGATTCCGCATGTTACCGATAAAAACATGATGCTCGCCCCGATGATCGGCTTCGGTATCGGCTGGGCAAGTATGATGGGCGTGCCGTTTATGATTGTCGTGCATTCCATCCCGAAAGAGCGCTACGGCGTGTATATGGGCATCGTCAACATGATGATTGTGATTCCGATGCTGATCCAAACCCTTACCTTCAGTAAAATCTATGAGAACTTGCTCGGCGCCGACCCGGGACATGCCATGACTTTTGCCGGTGTCCTCCTTATCATCGCCGCCGTACTGACCCTGACCATCAAAACGTCAAACAAACCTTATGGTGTAAAATCGGCAGGCTGATTCAGGCACTTGCCAAGAGGTCGTCTGAAAACCCTTGTTTTAGGTTTTCAGACGACCTCTTGATTTAGTTTGTCTAGACAGTGGGGCGGTTACTTTTGACGCTGCCAATGATTTGATACTGATGGTTGGCACTTGGTTTAACGGAGTAAAAGGTAGCTTTAACAGCTATAATCCAATTGGACGGTAGATGATTCGAAAAACAGTCGTTCCGCCTGCATGTAGTGTACCTATTGCACATTGCTCCTAATGTCATCAAATTACACCGATTATCACCCATATCTCAACTTGCTCAAAGCAAAGTCAATAAAAATAAATAAGGAAGAATAATGAGAGTTTTAATTTTTACGTTATTTGGATTAATTAGTTCCAATCTCTATGCGCATAACTGCGGAGGAGAATTCCAACCTGCAACTGGGACATGTCGAATTATCGGTCCTGATGGGCAACAGATTCTATATAATTCCGATCCGCCGCAATCGGGAAACCAAAGCGGTACTTCATCAAGTAGAAGCATTACTGTACAAGTCCCCTCCAAATTCGGAGCTTTGGCTTATAGTCCAAGTGTTGGACATATTGCAGGCTCTCTAAACCACAGTTCTAAGGCAGAAGCCCAGCAAGCAGCAATCCAACGCTGTCAACAAGGTAGTAAAAACACTCCTTGCAAAGCAATCGGGTGGGTACGAAACGGTTGTGTTGCAGCAGCGGCAGGCAAAGTTAAAAATAAATTCGTTGTGGTTGACGGTGCAGGGCATCCGGGAACTGCCGAGCAAATTGCTTTGCAAAATTGCAAAAAAGGTGGGTTGAAAGATTGTAAAATTATTATGCCCGAAGGTTGTTCGTTGCCTTGATTAACCTTACTTCCCATCCTGAAGGTCGTCTGAAAACCCTTGTTTTAGGTTTTCAGACGACCTTTTTTGTTTGATTGTGCCGATTTGTTTTAAACGGGCGGGGACGGGTTTGTGGAAGCTCGGATTGGATAGGAATATCGCCGCATTCCCGCAAAAGCTGACGGCAAAGCGTTTACATGGCAAAATACCGCCTGTTTGCAGGTCATCCGAATTTTTCAGACGACCTTTTACCCTCTTCAAAAGGAATCCCCATGTCTTTGCAAAACATCATTGAAACCGCCTTTGAAAACCGTGCGGACATCACCCCGACCACCGTTACCCCCGAAGTCAAAGAAGCCGTGTTGGAAACCATCCGCCAACTCGATTCAGGCAAATTGCGCGTCGCCGAACGCTTGGGCGTGGGCGAATGGAAAGTCAACGAATGGGCGAAAAAAGCCGTATTGCTGTCGTTCCGCATCCAAGACAACGAAGTCCTCAACGACGGCGTGAACAAATACTTCGACAAAGTGCCGACCAAGTTTGCCGACTGGTCTGAAGACGAATTCCGCGCCGCCGGTTTCCGCGCCGTACCCGGTGCCGTTGCGCGTCGCGGCAGCTTTGTTGCCAAAAACGTCGTTTTGATGCCGTCTTATGTCAACATCGGCGCATACGTTGACGAAGGCGCGATGGTCGATACTTGGGCGACCGTCGGCTCTTGCGCCCAAATCGGTAAAAACGTCCACTTGAGCGGCGGCGTCGGCATCGGCGGCGTACTCGAACCCCTGCAAGCCAGCCCGACCATCATTGAAGACAACTGTTTCATCGGCGCGCGTTCCGAAATCGTCGAAGGCGTGATTGTCGAAGAAGGCAGCGTGATTTCCATGGGTGTGTTCATCGGACAATCTACTAAAATCTTCGACCGCACTACTGGCGAAATCTACCAAGGCCGCGTACCGGCAGGCTCGGTTGTTGTATCCGGCAGCATGCCTTCCAAAGACGGCAGCCACAGCCTCTACTGCGCCGTCATCGTCAAACGCGTGGACGCGCAAACCCGCGCCAAAACCAGCGTCAACGAATTGCTGCGCGGTATTTAATCGGCGAACAGAAAAGGGGAGGTCGTCTGAAACAGCACGAAACATAAACGGGCTTCAGGCAAACGGTTTTCCTGTTTGAATGGCAAGAGGTCGTCTGAAAACCGGATTTCGGGTTTCAGACGATCTTTTCATAGGGTGAATCGGTTAAAGTCGGAACGGCATCGCTCCGCCTTGTTGAATGCTGTTTTCTTTGCCATAAAAAAGCAACGGATAAACCGTTGCTTTTTTGTTTGACCTGTGAATCTTACAAACTGCCCAACACGATGCGCAACACGCGGCGCAGGGGTTCGGCCGCGCCCCACAAGAGCTGGTCGCCGACGGTGAACGCGCTGATGTATTCGCCGCCCATGCCCAGTTTGCGGATGCGTCCGACGGGGACGGACAGCGTGCCGGTGACTTTGGCGGGCGTCAGCTCGTGGATGCTGGCTTCTTTTTCGTTGGGGATGACTTTCACCCAGTCATTCGCGCCTGCCAAAATCGCTTCGATTTCGGAAACGGGCAGGTCTTTTTTCAGCTTCAGGGTGATGGCTTGGCTGTGGCAGCGCATAGAGCCGATGCGGACGCACAAGCCGTCGATTACGGTCGGATTGTCGCTGCGGCCGAGGATTTTGTTGGTTTCCGCGCCGCCTTTCCATTCTTCTTTGGACTGGCCGTTGCCCAAATCCACGTCAATCCACGGAATCAGGCTGCCGGCGAGCGGTACGCCGAAGTTGGCTTTCGGATAGTCTTCGCTGCGCAGGAAATCAGACACTTTGCGGTCGATGTCGAGAATCGCGCTGGAGGGATCGGCAAGCTCGTCCGCTACTTGGGCGTGAATCGCGCCCATGCCGCTGATGAGTTCGCGCATGTTTTTCGCGCCCGCGCCGGATGCGGCTTGGTAGGTCATGCTGGTCGCCCATTCGACCAAATCGTTTTGGAACAGACCGCCCAGCGCCATCAGCATCAAGGAAACGGTGCAGTTGCCGCCGATGTAGTTTTTCACGCCGTTTTTGAGGCCGTTGTCGATGACGTTTCGGTTGACCGGGTCGAGGACGATAATCGCGTCGTCTTTCATGCGCAGGGAGGATGCCGCGTCAATCCAGTAGCCGTTCCAGCCGCTGTCGCGCAGGGGTTGGAACACGGATTTGGTGTAATCGCCGCCTTGGCAGGTTACGATGATGTCCATTTTCGCCAGTTCGGCAACGTTGTTCGCGTCCAATAATGTTTTAGCCGCCTGACCGAAATCAGGTGCCGCGCCGCCGACGTTGGAAGTGGTAAAGAAGAACGCTTCGGGAATGTGGGCGAAGTCGTTTTCTTCTTTCATACGCTGCATCAAAACCGAACCGACCATGCCGCGCCAGCCGACGAAACCTACTTTCATGTTGAGCTCCTTAGGGGGAAATTGTTAACAAATTTCTGAATAGGGGAAAAGGAAGAGTTTTAAACCTGTTTGAGGTAAATGTAAAGTTTTTTATAGTGGATTAACTTTAAACCGGTACGGCGTTGCCTCGCCTTAGCTCAAA
>CAUOMQ010000051.1:0-15373 GCA_963456805.1 uncultured Neisseria sp.
GATAGTACGGCAAGGCGAGGCAACGCCGTACTGGTTTAAAGTTAATCCACTATACCTTTCAAGAAAAAGTGGTTAAACCAATATGAATAATACAGGGAACGGAAAGAATATAAAAAGGTCGTCTGCAAACATTTAGAAGGTTTTCAGACGACCTAATATTATTATCAGGTTAATTGAGCAACTATTTATTGAACCTTAAGACTCCTCACGAGGGTACCCATTACTATAAGCTTTCTCAAACCATTCCTGAGCCAGCGTGTCATCCTGTTGAAAACCTTGGCCAAGTTTATACTTAATGCCCAAACAAAACTGAGCCGATGCAACTCCCTGCTCTGCCGCTTTACGATACCAATAAATCGCCAACACATCATTTTGCGTCACGCCTACTCCATCATTGTACATCTGAGCCAATTGAAACTGAGCATCGGCATGCCCTTGTTCCGCCGATTTACGAAACAAAGACAGTGCCTGCTTATAATCACTACCAAAAGAAGGATCCCATTGATCTACACTTCCACCGTATCGATACTGCAAACCCAATTTGTATTGAGCCTCTATATCTCCTTCACTTGCCATACGAGAATACATCGTAAACAAGTGCCATCGAGGCTCACCATATGGCCCACCTTTAATAAACCATTCTTCTGCCTGTTTATAGTCTTGAGGAACACCTATTCCATACTCGTACATTGTTCCTATTTGGCAATCAGCAGGACCATACCCTTGGTCACTGGCAAGACGATACCAATACAATGCCTGTTCATAATCTGACAGCTCCAAATATAGCTTTCCCAAGGAAAATTTAGTTCTCCCGTTGCCATTCTCTGCCTTTGCATGCAGCCATTGTTTCAACTGCTCATAGTCCCTGTTAGTCAAAAAACTAGAATACTCCTCTATCAAAAGGTATTGCGCATCAAGATGTCCCTGCTCTGCCGCCTTCATATACCAATGCACTGCCTTTCGATAATCTTTAGGCTCTTTATTACAACATAACCCAGCTAATTCATATTGAGCTTGGATATTTCCTTCTTTTGGCAACTGAGTAATAGCTTGAATAGAATCAGGCGCAGTTTTTTTACCTATACTCCGTCGTATAAGTTTGAAAAAAACAATGACGACAACTATTAAAAAACAAGCGAGTAACAATTTCATCTAATGTTCCCAATCCTATTCATTTTTTTCTTTTCGATACCATAACTATTTTTTAATTACACTCATTCAAATAGTGGCTGCCATTAGATCAAATTCTTAAAATCTAGTAATGCTGAATATAACATCGTCTGAAAACCTTTAAAGGTTTTCAGACGACCTCGGATGGGCTTTTGGGTTTCAAACACCATATGCCCGCGGTTTCGGCAGGTCGGATTCGCCAATTTGAAACTTACCCTCACCCCTGCTGCTGGATGATATGCACATCGCGCTGCGGGAAAGGAATATTGATATTGGCGGCACGCAGGTTTTCCACCACCTGCTCGTTCAATCCGAAGCGGAATGCGCCCAAATCGGCTTCGTTCGTCCACGCCCAAAGTGTAACTTCAATGGCGCTGTCGCCCAGGTTGGTAATAAATGTTACTGCTTCTTTGCCTGGAGTCTGTACGCACAAAGGATGCTCGGTGGCGGCTTTCAAGACGGCGGCTTTGGCAGCCTTCAAATCGCAGGCGTAATCCACGCCGACCACTACTTGCACGCGGCACAGCGGCATGGAAGAACGGTTGACGATACTGTTGCTCATGACGACGCTGTTGGGCAGGATGATTTCTTCGTTGTCCGGCGTACTCAGTGCAGTCTGCACCATTTTAATTTCGCTCACCGTGCCTTCGAAGCCGTTGACCTTGATGTAGTCGCCGACTTTAAACGGACGGAACAGAATAATCAGCGCACCGGCGGCAAAGTTCGACAGTTGGTCTTTCAGCGACAAAGCCACCGCCAAACCCGCGCCGCCGATTAATGCGGTAACCGACGTGGTCGGAATGCCCAACTTGCCCAACGCGGCAATAATAATCAGGATTAACAGGCCGATATTAGCTACGTTGCCCAGAAAGCTCACCAGCGTTCTATCTACTTTGGCGCGGGTCAGCGCGGCTTTCATCAAAATAACGAGGCGGGAGGCTATCCATCTGCCGACAAAGAAAATCGCCAGCGCGGCAACGAGGTTGGTACCGAATGCCATGCCGGTTTCAGCAAGACGTTCCCAGCCCGCGAATGAAGAGAGGTTTTCAAGATCGAAATTCATGATTTTTATTTCTGGTTAAAGGATGGTTGGAAATCTGGATATTATGGGTTTTGCGGCAAGCCTGTCTATCTTTTCAGACGACCTTAAACCGCGTACCTGGGTCGTATTGAATCCATAAAGGGGACCGCGCCCGTGATTGTATGCCTGTCGGCGGGAAGAATAAAGGTCGTCTGAAAAACTCTGTAACGGGTTTTCAGACGACCTTGGATGGGTTTTGGGTTTCAACCTATGGTTGCTTAATCTGCAGTCTGCTATGAATTAAATAATTTTATAAAAATCAATTTATTATATAAATATTCAAAAATTTTGCAATTAGCGATGAAATGAAACATCATGCCCAAATAGGGATATAACGAGCATATCTTCTTGAGTCGGGTGCACTTGGATCATTTTTAATTAAACCCTGTTCCATTGTGGAGTTTATG
This sequence comes from uncultured Neisseria sp., assembly GCA_963456805.1. Taxonomy (GTDB): domain Bacteria; phylum Pseudomonadota; class Gammaproteobacteria; order Burkholderiales; family Neisseriaceae; genus Neisseria. The sequence continues at coordinate 2,659 of CAUOMQ010000051.1, forward strand.
ATTGTGGAAATGATGTTACTTTTACGTTCACTTAACCCAAATCGTTCTCTTAAAGTTTGATTAGACATACTTTTTCTGAATACATATTGTAAAGCACAATGTTGATAGCAAGCTCTGATTCTATCATTTCCATCCATATCTTCAAATTCTTTTGGACCATAGATAATTACTGTAGTCCGTTTATGTTCCGATAAAAAATCAGGTGCTGGAAGTTGCATGATTTCAGCAGTTTGAATAACCCTATCTATACCACTACTCTTCTCCTCGCAGATACCAAATCGGCGCATGAAATCAGCTAGCTTCTCATTTCTGGATTGATAGCCATCAATGAACCGCTCAATTGGAACTATTGGTATTCCGGGATTAGAAATTTCAACCCTATTAGAATAAACCTCAATTACTGGGGACATACCCTGAATTTCAAAGTCTTGATGAATTAAGGCATTTGCCAGCAATTCCCGAATAACAACTTCTGGCACTAACTTTATTGACTTTCTAATTGCATCTTCAATAATTTCATTTTGAGGAAGTTTATCCATAACATATTTTACTAGACCGATAAATCCAACCGCATATCCTTTTTCACCTTGCAAGTCAGATACTGTTTCTAACTTAGACTCTCCTTTATATACAATAACTCGTGCTGCTTTTCTCTTAATAGTTGGAAAATCATTTAAGTTTTTTGCAAGTAAAATGGCACCTATATTTGCAATAGTAAAAGTACCATCGAAATGATCAGAAATTAGATTTTCTGATACTAACCTTTCTATTACTCCTTTTTGCTCGGATGGATATGGAAATTTCAATAAATCAAAATACATTTGAGTATCAAGCAATTGAATAACATCTTGAGCTAAAATTTTTGAGCGTGCAGGTTGTTCAAGCCAACTAGGGGTACCTTCTGCAAAAATTCTACGTAAAAAGTCCTCACTCATTGGAACCAACTCTTCACCGGAACGCATTAAATAGGCACCTTTATATTGATAAGCGGTTCCTTTAGGACGACTTGGAATGCTAAAAATGATAACCCTACCATTAGTATGCATAACCTCTTCAACATCTATGCGGAAACCTAACCACTGAAATAATTTCTCAGTAATGTCCATAATGTTTGTGAATGCTTGGGAACCGATAACACTTCTAGGCAATTTATCCGTTACGCCCAACAGTAAATGTCCGCCTCCTTCATTTGCGATAGCAACACAATATTTACACAATTTGCTTGTATCATATTGCTCCTTTGCTTCTTTAAATTCTAAATTTTGTGTTTCCGTAGGAAAAGTTAGCCATAAATCAATCTGTTCAATTGTAATAGTCATTACTCAATTATCCTTTTCAATTTATTAGAAATTTTTAAATTTCATTACTCAATGCGCCTCTTCCCAATTCATCCCCACACCCACTTCAGCCACCAGCGGCACTTTCAACATCCCTTCGTCCACTTTCGCCATAATCTGCGGCAGTTTTTCTTTCACTAAATCCAGTTCGGCTTCGGGGACTTCCAACACCAGTTCGTCATGCACCTGCATAATCAGTTTGCTTTGCAGGAGGTCGTCTGAAAGCCAGCGGGACACGTCTATCATGGCGCGTTTGATGAGGTCGGACGCAGTACCCTGCATGGGGGCGTTGATGGCGGCGCGTTCCGCTCCGGCGCGGGCGTTGGCGTTTTTGTTGCGGATGTCGGGCAGGTAGAGGCGGCGGCCGAACAGGGTTTCGACGAAGCCTTGGGCGGCGGCTTGTTCTTTGGTGCGCTGCATGTATTCGGCGACGCCGGGGTAGCGGGCGAAGTAGCGGTCGATGAAGGTTTTGGCGGACAGGTTGTCTATGCCCAGCGATTTGGCGAGGCCGTATTGACCCATGCCGTAAATCAGGCCGAAGTTGATGGTTTTGGCGTAGCGGCGTTGCTCGGGCGAGACGTTTTCGGGGGCGATGCCGAATACTTCGGCGGCGGTGCGGCGGTGTACGTCTTCGCCGTTTTGGAACGCGGCGATGAGGGTTTTGTCGCCGGAGAGGTGCGCCATGATGCGCAGCTCGATTTGGGAATAGTCGGCGGAAACGATGACGCTGCCTTGCGGTGCGGTGAAGGCGCGGCGCACGCGGCGGCCTTCGGCGGTGCGGATGGGGATGTTTTGCAGGTTGGGGTTGTTGCTGGCGAGGCGGCCGGTAATGGCGACGGCTTGGGCGTAGGTGGTATGCACGCGGCCGTCTTTGGGGGAAATCATTTCGGGCAGTTTGTCGGTGTAGGTGGATTTGAGTTTCGCCAGGCTGCGGTTTTGCAGGATGATTTTGGGCAGGGGGTAGTCAGGCGCGAGCTGTTCGAGCACGGCTTCGTTGGTGGAAATGCCGCCTTTGGCGGTTTTTTTCAGGCCTTTGGTGGGGATGCCCATTTTGTCGAACAGGATTTCTTGCAGCTGTTTGGGCGAGTTGAGGTTGAACGGCTGGCCTGCAGCGGCGTAGGCTTCTTGTTCGAGCTTCATCAGCTCGGCGCCGAGTTCTGCGCTTTGGCGGGCGAGTTCGGCGCGGTCGATTTGTACGCCGTTGCGTTCCATTTCAAACAATACTTGCGCGACGGGAAGCTCCATTTTTTCATACATTTCAAGCTGTTTGGCGTCCATTTGCGCGCGCAGGTGCGCTTCGAGGCGCAGGGCGAAATCGGCGTCTTGGGCGGCGTATTCGGTCGCCTGCTCGATGGCAACGTCGGCAAAACCGATTTGCTTCGCGCCTTTGCCGCACAGCGATTCGTAGGTAATGGTTTCCAAGCCGAGCCAGCGTTCGGACAATTCGTCCAAACCGTGTCCGAGATGGCTCTCGATGATGTAGGAAGCGAGCATGGCGTCGCCGGCGATGCCGTTCAGGGCGATTTCGTAGTTGGCGAAGACGTGTTGGTCGTATTTGAGGTTTTGCCCGATTTTTTTCAGGGCGGGGTTTTCCAAATGCGGTTTCAGACGACCTAATACGTCTTGCAAATCAAGCTGTTCGGGCGCGGCGGTCAGGCTGTGGCCTACGGGGATGTAAACCGCTTCGCCTGCTTGGAACGCGATGCTGATGCCGACCAGCGCGGCGTTCATCGCGTCTAGGGAGGTGGTTTCCGTATCGATGCCGATTTTGTCCGCCTGCGCCAGTTTGTCCAACAAGGCAGCAAACTGCGCTTCGGTGGTAACGGCTTGATAATCCAGCTTTTCGGGGGCTGGGGCATGTTCTATGATTTTTTCAGACGACGTTTCCATGTCCAACGCCGCCTGTTCGCCTATCGTATCGCTGCCGAACAAATCGCCGTCCGCCGCTTCGTGCATACGGCTTTCCGCTTCTTTCAGCCAAGTACGGAAGCCCCAGCGTTTGAAATTGACCGTAAGCTGCGACCATTTCGGCGAAGTGCGGCGCAGGCTTTCGAGGCCGTCTGAAAGCTCGGTGTGCAAGTCCACATCGGTTTTAATCGTCACCAAATCATACGACAGCGGCAGTTGGGGTAGCGCGGCTTGCAGGTTTTCGCCGACCTTGCCTTTGATTTCCGCAGCGTGTTCCATCACACCAGCCAGCGAGCCGTAGGCTTCCAGCCACTTCACCGCCGTTTTCGGGCCGCACTTTTCCACGCCCGGCACATTGTCCACCTTGTCGCCCATCAGCGCGAGATAATCGCGGATTTGGTCGGGGCGCACGCCGAATTTTTCCTTCACGCCTTCAATGTCCAGCGTTTCGCCGCTCATCGTGTTCACCAGCGTAACGCGCTCGTTCACCAATTGCGCCATGTCCTTATCGCCGGTGGACACCACCACATTCCAACCCGCTTCGCCGGCCATCGCCGCCAGCGTGCCAATCACGTCATCCGCTTCAACCTGCGGAATCACCAGCACCGGCCAGCCCATCAGCCGCACCAAATCCGGCAAGGCTTCCGCCTGCGGGCGCAAATCGTCCGGCATCGGCGGGCGCGTCGCCTTGTAGTCGGGGAACATCTCGTGGCGGAAATTCTTGCCCTTCGCATCAAACACCACTGCGCAATAATCATGCACATAATCCGCCCGCAGACGGCGCAACATGTTCAACACGCCATAAAGCGCACCCGTCGGCGCACCGTCAGGCGCAGACAACTGCGCCATCGCGTGATAAGCGCGGTAGAGATAAGAAGAGCCGTCAACGAGGAGGAGGGTGGGTTTGGACATAGCGAACCTGCTTGAAATAAGTGAAAAATAGATGGACGGATTATAAAGGAAAAGCTCGGTTCTCCCCATGTGTCTGCAAACGTGTTTCAGCACGTTCTAGTGTTTACAAAAATAAACCATTTCAAATATTGCGTATTGTCATTTCATCTTGTATATTCGTATACAAATGAATACAAACCAAATCAAACGAATATGAATGCGACAAACCGTATCCCAGTCAGCGTGCGAATTACTCAGGAAGACGCTGATTTTATTGCTGAATTAAAAATCGAAGGCGCGAATACGCCGTCTGAAAAAATCCGCGAGCTGCTCAAGCAGGCGCGTTTGGCGCATACGCAGACGCGCGATTACGGTTCCGCACTGACGGCGCAGGAGCAGTTTTTCCAAGCGGCGAAACATGACGTGCTGCACGCGGAAAAGCAGGCGGGAGCGCATTCGCATATCGTCGCGCGATTGTTTGAGCAGCTGCCCGACTTGGGCGCGACGCTTGCCGCCGACCTGCCCGAAGAAGCCGACCTCGACAGTTTGAAAAAATACGAACGCGAACTGATGTGGCGCATCGTCCGCCTGACCGACAGCATCTTGCAGCTCGCCGTAACCGGCAAAGGCGCGGCATACGACGATACCGTGCTGCAACAGCTTGAAAATACTTTGAAACTGGCGAAGATTGTGCAGCAGGCGGGCGAGGTTTGAGGCGTTCAGGAAAGGCTGACTAAAAATGAAAATCCACCATTGGCTTCTGACCTTTATGTTCATCCATCCCTCTTTGGCGGTGAGTGCGGACGGCAGTGCACAACCTGTTACCGAGCAGCAAGTCCTGCGGCTGACCGAAATTTATGTGACGCAGCATTACGGCGAACAAACCGCTCAAGCGCAAAAGCCGTATCGGGTGAAAAAAGACGGGAAGCATTGGATTATCAGCGGCAAGCCACCTAAAGCGCTGGGCGGCAATTTCCGCGCCGTTATCGGAGCAAACGGTCAGCTGAAAGAAATCACGCATAGCAAGTAGTGCAAGGTTTGAGGTCGTCTGAAAGGCTTTCCCCTCAATCCTGAACACCCATGTCCAATATCAAAGGCAAGGCAACAAGATGGAAAAATGGATAGCAGAAGCATACGAATTATTTGCACCTTACAGTGTGCGCTTCCCGCTGAATATCTGCACTTGCAACAGCTGCTCTCCCGAAGATTTCCAACAAGCGTTGTTGGAATATCCGTTACGCGAGATTCCTGTCGATATGTTGCAGGCGTATTTGGGCAGCGTACCTTTGGACAACGGCGCTGCGACGGCTTTAGACATGAAACATTTTCTGCCACGTATTTTGCAGGCTTTGGTCAACGAGGAAGATGTCCGATCGCTTGATGAAACGTTGCTCGATAAGTTGCGTTGCGATTTGCCCGAATGCTGGACAAAAGAAGAAATCGATTGGCTAAAACGTTTCGCCGCCGCTTGGTTTGACTCGCAACTGACCGCGCCCCGCTACGAAGGCTGCTTGGTCGTTTGGCTGAATATGTTTCAATTTGCCGGATTGGATGTTGTCGACGAACTGCTGGCAGTGTGGACGGAACAGGCGGATAAAACGGCAGCTTTACGCGAATTTGTCGACTTGTATTTAGAAATTCCGTATGGAAGCGATGAGCCGGATTGGTACAAAGTCTGCTATCTGCCCGAGCATTGTCCGAATAGAACGCAATTCGCCGCCCGATTGTCGGCTTGGTTTACCCACCCAAATACCCGCGCCACATTCAGACGAGCTTTAGAACAAGCCCTGCTGGAAGGCAAAGAAGACGAAAACGAAACATTGTCATGGGAGCAATGTTACGACTGGTTGGCACAATCGGATGCCGGCTAAACACAATATTTCTCATGATTTCATAAAGAAAGGAAAATCCAAATGAGCGAAACCCTATCCCGCAGAGTGGGCCGTCTGGTGAGCGGCGGTTTTCATGCCCTGATTGATGCGGCGGAAAACCTTGCGCCTGAGGCGGTTATGAACGAGAGCATCCGCGAAATCGAGCGGGCGGTGGACGAAGTGCGTGCCGAATTGGGCAAAGTGTTGGCGCAGAAACACCTTGCCGCCAAGAAAATGGCAGACGAGAGCAACCGCCACGAAGCCATCGATGCCAACCTGCAAGCTGCCGTAGCGGCGGGGCGCGACGACCTTGCCGAAGCGGGCATCGCCGAACAAATGGACATCGAAGCGCGTCTGCCTGTTTTGGAAAACACCATTGCCGACTGTGCCGCGCAGGAAAAAGAACTTGAGGGCTTTATCGCTGCCTTGCAGGCGAAAAAACGCGAGATGCAGCAGCAGTTGCAAGACTGGCGTGCCGCGCAGCAAAGCACGGGCGTAGGCAAAGCGGCAGGCGGCAGCGACCTCAACCGCATCGCCCGTGATGCCGAAAAAAGCGGCAACGCCTTCGACCGCGTGATGGGTCGTCAGAACGCGGTACACAGCAGCACCGATGCCGCGCAGTTGGCAAAATTGAAGGAATTGGAAGACTTGAGCCGCAACAACCGTATTGCTGAACGCTTGGCAGCGTTGAAGGCTGGGAAATAAGTTTTCAGACGACCTCCTTTGTCGGAAAGGTCGTCTGAAAAGAAAAACGCCGCGCGGAGTTTGCCCTTGCGGCGTGTGGCGGAACGAATCAGTAGTCGATGCGTTCGCTGATAATCCGCAAATCCGGCCATGAGAAAACGATGTCGTATTCGCGTCCGTTTTTGAAGGCTTCGGCTTTCAGTACGGGGCGGCCGCGGCGGTCGTCGGCTTCGATTTCGTGAACTTGGTAGCCGCGTCGTTCGAGAATCCGCATCACTTGTGCGCGTTTTTGCTCGAAAGACGGATCGCTGTAAATTTGGTGTTCGATGTAGTCGTCATCGTAATACTTGCCGTCGCGGTAACGGTAGTCGTCATTACGGTCGTAATCGCGCTCATAGCGGTCGTCATAGCGGTCATCGTAACGGTCATAACGCTGCTCGTAGCGGTCGGTACGATAGTCGTCATCGTAATAGTCGTAAGGATAGGGGGCGGCGCATGCGGTCAGTGCGATACTGCCTAAGAGTAATACCGGTAAGAGTTTTTTCATGTCGTATCCTTTCGGGGCGTGGGGTAAGTAAAGAATATTCGGAAGCGGATTATAAATCGACGCGTTCTACGAGAATGTTTAAATCGGGATAAGACATCACGATTTTGTATTCCAAGCTGCCTTTGTAGGCCTCAAATTCCAAAACGGGTCTCGCCCAATGCAGGTCGGTGTCGGAATCGTGCACCTCGTAGCCTCTGCCTTGCAGAATAGACACGGCGCGGTTGTGGTGTCGGGCAAACGACGGGTCGGTTTCCATGCGGTATTGGGCGTAGTCTTCGTAAAGGTCGAAACCTTCTGCTGCAAGAAAAATGGCGCAAACAGCGGCGACAGGAAGCAGCAGTTTTTTCAAAAGCGGTTTGGACGGCTTTGTATATTGCGACTGAGAATGTTTCATTTCGTTCCCTTTGCGTCTGTTGTCGGTATAGACATTTAAACACGCAGGACTTAGGGAAAAGTTAGGAGCGTTTTCAGACGACCTTTCTTTACGGTACGCACAGGCCGTCTGAAAACGGATAGGGATAATCTCATGATTTTTGCTGTTTTGATCGGCTTGCTAACCGCCGCAATGCTTTACGCCCTGCTGTTTAAGGATTGGGACGAATTTGTCGAATGCGTAAAATTCTGTTTTACGCCCGAAATCATCAGCGCGCTGCGGGGGAAATATTGGGAAGACGTATGGGCGGAAACCAAAATCCTGCTGTGGCTGGGCATCAGCGTGATGGCTGGCGTATCGGCCTATTTCTGGCTCGGCTAGAGTCGGCGTTTCAAGACATATACCGTCTTTATTGCCGCGAACAGTAAATAATTGAAAGGAATGTCAAAATGAGCAAAAAACACACCTACCGCACCGCAACAACATGGACGGGCAATCTCGGCGAAGGCACTTCGTCCTACACCGCTTATTTGCGCAACTTTACCGTTTCCGCCGAGGGCAAGCCCGACCTGCACGGTTCCGCCGACCCGGCATTCCGCGGCGATGCGGGCCGCTGGAACCCCGAAGAAATGCTGCTGGCCGCCGTTTCTGCCTGCCACAAACTATGGTACCTGCACCTGTGTGCCGACGCGGGCATCTGCGTTACCGCCTACACCGATCATGCCGAAGCGGTGATGGACGAAGGCGGGAATGGGAGCGCGGGGCGTTTCGTCTCCGCCGTGTTGAAGCCGCGCGTTACCATCGCCGCAGGAAGCGACCGCGCCAAGGCTTTGGAACTGCATCACGAAGCGCACCGCCTGTGTTTCATCGCCAATTCGGTCAACTTTCCGATTGAATGCCGCGCCGAGATTGAGAGTGAAAAGGTCGTCTGAAAATCCAATACCTGTTTGAAATGCAAGAATAAAAAGGAACACGATAATGTGGAATCTAATCAACGCCCCCGAAACGGAAATCTTCGGCATCGCCATCGCGCTGATGGTTTTGCTCGGCGTGTTGGAAGTCATCTCCATGCTGGCGGGCGGCATCAGCGACTGGCTGGACAACCTGCTGCCCGACAGCCTGACCGAAACCGCGCACGCCGAAGTCGGGCTGGATGCGGCGGATGCGGGCGTGTTCGTCAGGTTTCTGAGCTGGCTGTATGTCGGTCGCGTGCCGGTGTTGATGCTGATAGTGGTGTTCCTTGCCGTGTACGGACTGACGGGCTACCTGTTTCAGACGACCTTTGCCGCCGTGTTCGGCAGCTATCTGAACGGATGGCTGGCGGCAGTCGCCGTGTGGTTCCTTTCGCTGCCGCTGGTGCGCCTGACGGCGGGCGGACTGTACAAAATCATGCCCAAAGACGAAACCACCGCCGTTTCGCAGGAAAGCCTAATCGGACGCATAGGCACAGTGGTGCTGGGCGAAGCGCGGGCAGGCAGCGCGGCGCAGGTGCGGGTGAAGGATGTATATGGTCAACAGCATTATGTGATGGCGGAACCGGATTCCGACGAAGTGTTGAAACAGGGCGACGCGGTGTTGCTGGTGTCGCTGGAGGGAAATACGTTTAAGGCAATTTTGAATCCGAGCGGGAGCTTGGTGGATTGAGGTCGTCTGAAAAGATAAACGCCGGTTTGCAATGAATTACCATTTATCAATTAATTAGAAAAACAAAACGGGGATAGATATGGATTATTTGGCGCAGTCCGAGCGCGATATGCAATCCCGCATCGAAGCGTTGAAAAACAAGCTGCCGCGAGGTGTCATCGTTGTCGGCGACGGGCTGCTGTTTCAGCATTCGTTATTCAGAGGTTTGTTGTTTCAACCCTTGGTTGCTTTCTTGTTCGGCCTCATCGGCGTAGGCGGTCTCTGGTTGAAGATGGTGAAATGGATGGATCCATCATTTTCAAGCAATATGACTTGGCTGCTGGCTATTGTACTCACGCTATTGTGGTTGTGGCGCGTGGAACGTTGGTGGTGCGGACTGACGACCCGAAAGTCGATTTATATTGATCGCGAAAAATTGATTATTTACGGTGTATTCGGACGCATCCGTTATCAAGGCGGGCATGACGGGGCTTACAGGAAGTTTGACCGTATACATATGAGTGACATCGTCGGAGTCAGTTTGATTACCGAACGCAGAGGAACAACAGTCATCGGCGGGCTGCTGGGATTAGGAAGGCACAATATCTGTACAACAGTTTCCCAAAACGCATTGATTGAATTAACAGGTTGGTAGTGGTATTCAAGGTATAAGCTCGGTAGGTCGGATTCTTGAATCCGACAAATTGCCCCGTTTCATCAGTATTGCACCTAACCGAAATTGTCGGATTCAAGAATCCGACCTACCTTTAAAACCGCTATTTTTAACCTTTCAGACGACCCCAAACCCTAAAAAACCGTCTGAACCGACGCCCCTCAAGTGGTCCGTAGCGTGGGCTTTGCCCACGAAGCAAACATCTCGGATGATCGTTTGATTCAAACGGCAGTAGGTCGCGGGCAAAGCCCACGCTACGGTTTACTCACTTAGCAAATCGGTGGAAACTGGAAGAAAAGCTTTCTAGGGAAACGAATAAACCCTATTGAAGATTTTTGATTTCGAAAGGAAAGAATGATACACAAATTTTTTGTGAAAGTTTCAACTAATAAAAATGAAATTAAGATTTTGAAAGTTATACGAGCTTTTAATCAAGAACCGATTATTGAAATTCAAAGAAGACTTGAAAATAAAGAAAAGATTCTTGAAACCTTATATTTAGATCTGGAAAAGCTAAGAGAATTCAGAAAAGTACTAAGAAGCATTATAAATCTGGGTGGTGAAATTCGTTTATTCCTTGATAGCGAGGACGATGAGGTTAGTCTAAATTTTCTGGATAACATAATTGCTTCTCAGGAAGATACAAAGAATTATATAGAGGAAGAAGACGCCTTCTTACATGATGAGGATGAATAAAAGAATCACAACTTTATAAGTCCTGCTGCGAATTTGCTCGCTAAAAATTTTATAAAACTAACAAAAAACACCGTTATGGTCGTTATTTTAAGCTTGGTAGGTCGGATTCTTGAATCCGACGAACCGCTCCGCTTCAGCCGTATTGCACATAACCGAAATTATCGGATTTAAGAATCTGACCTACCTTTAAAACCCCAGATTTTTAACCTTTCAGACGACCCCAAACCCTAAAAAACCGTCTGAACCCACGCCCCTCAAGGGTATATCGACAACAAGAAAGGAAAACCCATGAACTTAGTTTCCATCGGCATCATCGCCGGCGTCATACTCGTCGCGCTGTTCGTACTCGGCCTTATCCTCACCCGCCTGTACCGCCGCGCCAGCAAAGAAGTCTCTTTCGTCCGTACCGGCTTCGGCGGCGAAAAAGTCATCATGAACGGCGGCGCGATGGTGCTGCCCGTGCTGCACGAAATCATCCCCGTCAACATGAACACATTGCGCCTCGAAGTGCGCCGTGCGGCACAGCAGGCGTTGATTACCCGCGACCGGATGCGCGTTGACGTGATGGCGGAGTTTTACGTCCGCGTCAAACCCAGCGCGGAGAGCATTGCCACCGCCGCGCAAACGCTGGGTATGAAAACCATGTCGCCCGACGAATTGAAAGACCTCGTCGAAGGTAAATTCGTCGATGCCCTGCGCGCCGTTGCCGCCGAAATGGCGATGGAAGAGCTGCACGAAAAACGTGTTGATTTCGTTCAGAAAGTGCAACAAGTCGTGAGCGAAGACTTGTTTAAAAACGGCCTCGAACTCGAAACCGTTTCCCTGACCGGCCTCGACCAAACCAGCTTTGAGTTTTTCAACCCGCAAAACGCCTTTGACGCGGAAGGTCTGACCAAACTGACCGAAACCATCGAAGGCCGCCGCAAAAAACGCAACGAAATCGAACAAGACACCGATTTGGCGATTAAAACCAAAAACCTCGAAGCCGAGCAGCAACGCCTGAAAATCTCGCGCGAAGAAGAATACGCCAAACTCGAACAAGAACGCGAAATCGCCGTGCGCCGCGCCGAACAGGAAGCCAGCATCGCCGAGCAGGAAGCGCAGAAAAAACGCGAGGCGGAAGAAGCCAAAATCGCTGCCGAACGCGAAGTGGATTTGAAACGCATCGCCGCCGAACGCGACATTAAAAACGAAGACATCCGCAAAGCCCAAGCCGTCGAGCAGGCGGAGGTCGAGCGCCGCAAAGCCATCGAGCTTGCCGAACAAGACCGCGCCATCGCCGTTGCCGAGAAATCGCGTGCCGAATCCGAAGCCAAAGCCGAGGCCGACAAAGCCCGCGCCGCCGCTGTTCGCGAAGAAGAGAGCGTGATTACCGTGCGCGAAACCGAACGCGCCGAACGTGCCAAAGCCGTCGAACTGATTGCCGCCGAAGAAGCCGCGCAAAAAGACGCGATTTCGCTCACCGTTGCCGCCGAAGCCGAGAAGCAGGCCGCGCAAGACCGCGCCGAAGCCGTGCGCATCGCCGCCGAAGCCGAAGCCGAGAAACAACGCCTGCAAGCCAAAGGTGAGGCCGATGCCAAAGTCCTGCTGGCGCAAGCACAAGAGCAGCAATACAAAGTCGATGCCGAAGGTACCCGCGCCGTGAACGAAGCCGCCAACGTCCTGAGCGTCGAGCAAGTCGAAATGCAAGTGCGCCTCGCTCTCTTGAAACACCTGCCCGACATCATCCGCGAATCCGTGCGCCCGATGGAAAACATCGACGACATCAAGATTCTGCAAGTCAACGGCTTGGGCGGATTCAGCGGCACTGCCAACGGCTCCGAAAGCGTGTCGGACGGACAAACCACACAAGCCAGCCTCGCCGACCAAATGGTCAACAGCGCACTGCGCTACCGCAGCCAAGCCCCGCTGGTTGACGGTCTCTTGAAAGAATTGGGCCTGAACGGCGGCGACATCAACGGTCTGACGCAGGGGCTGGATAAAGGCATCGGCAAAGAATAAGCCGCGCCGTTAGGAAGGTCTGAAAGCAAAGGTCGTCTGAAACCTCGAAACAGGGGTTTCAGACGACCTTTTATAGTGGATTAACTTTAAACCAGTACGGCGTTGCCTCGC
>CAUOMQ010000052.1:0-15253 GCA_963456805.1 uncultured Neisseria sp.
TCTCTAAGGTGCTGAAGCACCAAGTGAATCGGTTCCGTACTATCTGTACTGTCTTCGGCTTCGTCGCCTTGTCCTAATTTAGTTAATCCACTATAAGAAACAAAGTTGGACATTAAAAGGTCGTCTGAAAACCTGCAATGCTTGTTTTCAGACGACCTTTTGATTGTTTAAACCGACTTGTTAACTTATTTCGCTGCCTTAAATGCGTCGGTAACCTGTTTGGACGCGTTCAGCAATTCTTGCGCGCCGCCTGCCGCCAAGTAGGTTTCGGGAACGAGGTAAACCACCTGTCCTTTTTTCCATGCGGTCGTTTCGGCGACCAGCGGATTGTTCAACACGTCTTTCGCCGCCTGTCCTTCTTCGCCGATGGCAGCGCCCCTATCAAGGACAAACAGCCAGTCGGGATTTTTCTCTTTCAAGTATTCGAAGCTGACGGGCTGACCGTGGCTGCCTTCTTTGATGGCTTCGTCAACGGCCGGAACGCCGATGTCTTTGTGCAGCCAGCCGCCCAGTCGTGAAGACGGACCGAAGGCGGACAGTTTCCCGCCGTTGACCAGAATCACCAAACCTTTGCCTTTACCTTGCGCTGCAGTTTTCGCAGCTTCAAAAGATGCGTCGATTTCCGCCTTCAACTTGTCGGCTTCCGCCTGTTTGCCGAAGATTTGCGCCAGCGCGTCGATACGCTCTTTGGCACTGTCTTTGAGGTTGGCGGTATCGGCGGTCATTTCGATGGTCGGCGCAATGGCGTTCAACTTGTCAAACGCTTTGGCTGCGCGGCTGCCGATGATGATGAGCTGCGGTTTGTAGGCGTTGAGCGCTTCGTAATCCGGCTCGAACAGCGTACCGGCAGGTTTTGTCGTTTTGAAATATTCGTCCAAATAAGGCAACAGGTTTTTGTCGATGGACAGACCGGCTTTCACGCCCAATTTGTTTAAAGTGTCGAGCATACCCAAATCGTAAACGGCGATACGTTCGGGATTTTGCGGCACTTTCGCGTCGCCGCGCGTCGTTTTGACGGTCAAACCCGCGCCTTCGGTTTGGGCTGCGGAAGCAGTTTGGGCGTTTTGGTTTGAAGCGGAATCTTTCGGCGAACACGCACCCAAAGCAAGGGCGCAGCATACGGCTAAAGCAGTCAGACGTAACATGGATTCTCCAAGCAGATATAAAACGAAAATATGGAAAAGGCCGTTTGAACAAGAAAATTTAAAGGCTTCCAATCAGAAAGCCGAACGTTCAGACGACCTTTACGGTTTGATGTTACCCAATTAACCAATAACAATTATCGTTTATTTTATTAGATATAAAAGAGGCTGTCCATCGGTCTTTAAATGCGGTTGTCGGTCATCTCCCTGCCATCATTCATCAAACAACCAATCCCAACCTTTCCCCCAATGCCAAAATCGCCCTTTTGTTCGACGGGGAGAACACTTTTTCCGCCGCTTCTTCTATGCCGAACCATCCGTAAGCGACGTGTTCGTCAGGCTGCAAAACAATAGCCGCATCGCGCGGAATTGCGGCGGAAAAGATGTGTTCGCGGTTTTCGAACACGCCTTTGGGATAGCGGTGCCGCCAGTGGTGGTAGATTTCGTAAACCGTGCTGTCGTGCCAGTTGCAGAGCTGCCCGTCCGCAAGGCGGATGCCGGTTTCCTCCCAAACTTCGCGTTTGGCGGTTTCCTCTATGGTTTCGTCCGGTTCGATGCTGCCGGTTACCGACTGCCAAAAACCTGGCGGCGAAGTGCGTTCGATTAAAAGGATATTACCGTCTGCATCATGCAGGATAACCAGCGCAGACACGGGATACTTCAAGGGCTTTGCCATCAATCGTCTCCGCCGGAATCCATCGCGGGATCGGATTTGGTATCGCTGCGCGCCTGCATTCCCGCCTTAATCATGGCGATGCTGCTCGGTGCCTGGCTTTCGTTCAAGATGCGGACTTCGCGCTGCGGATAAGGGAACTCGATGCCGTGTTCGTTAAACTGCCGCCAAATATCCAGAAAAATCGCCGATTGCAGCGAGGCAAAACCGTTTTCCGGGTCTTTCACCCAATAAGTCGCGCGCAAATCGATACCGTTGTCGCCGAAATTGGTCACCACCGCCAAAGGCGCGGGATTATTGGAAACACGCGGCTGCGCGGCGGCTGCGCTTTTGATGATGTCCAGCGCCTTAATCAAATCGGAATGATAGGCAACCTGTATATTGAACGCCTGCTGCAATTCGCGGCTGGTATAGGATTCGTTGACCACCATCGAGGTAACGAACGTCTCGTTCGGAATCAGTGCCTCCGTACCGTTGGCATTGCGCAGCACGACGAAACGCGAGGTGATTTTGGTGACATAACCGGTAAAGTTGTTGACCGTCAAACGGTCGTTCATGCGGATGGAGCGGTCGCCCAAAATGATGAAACCCGAAATATAGTTGCTCGCCACTTTTTGCAGGCCGAAACCGATACCGACACCCAACGCACCGCCGAACACCGACAATACCGTCAAATCAATCCCCACCAGAGGCAGCGCAATCAATACCGCCAACACCATCATCACCGTTTTGACGACTTTGGACAAAATCATGCTCAGATTGGTATCCAAGCTGCTCTTCTCCAAATGTCCGCCGATAACTCGAGCCAGCCATGACGCGCCTATCATCAGGAGGCCGACCCACAAAATCCCGTTCAGAATCGTCAGCAGGCTGAGCCTGCCCGAACCAACCGAGAAACTGATGCCGTCCAGTACCTCCAAAATCTTATCGTCCAAACCCGACAGCCAAAGCACGAACCCTATCCACAAAACCATAGACACCGCCCGCTCCAGCCAGTCGGTCAGTTTGTTTTGCGGCAAAGCGGCATGAACCACCGCCACGCTGACCCGAATCAGAATCATCCAGCGCGCCGCCAAAATCAGCAGATGCAGCCATACCGCGCGAAATTCCGTCAGATTACAGACAAACAAAGCCGCCGCGCCGAAAATCATCATCAGCACCGGCCACAAAATCCTTCTGCCGATATGCCGCAAAAGCGCGAAGCTGCCGTGTTCTGAGAAGAAATAACGGTCGTTGAGGCGGTTTGACAGCCAAAACGTCGCTGCCATCAGCATCAAGACACCGACCAGCTCTATCCAGCCCGAAACCTGTCCGAAGTTGCGCTCCACCAAGCTCGATGTAAACGCCTGACGCGCAAACAAATCATGCAAAATACTGTCCATCCGCCCTGTTTTTTATTAAAAATCAAAGCTGAGATTATATAGCAGCCATTAAATTCCGCCACATCCATTTACCCCCGAGGTCGTCTGAAAAACATCGCGGCTTCCAATCAAGTATGAACCATTCCGCAGCCCTACCCTCCCTGACACCAAACAAATTCAAAGCCGCTTCAAGCAGATAGCCGAAACCGTCCGGCTTTACCCTTGCCAAAGCCGTGCAAGAAAACTATAATCCCAAACTTGTCGAGTCGGAGTGTGGCGCAGTCTGGTAGCGCACTTGCATGGGGTGCAAGGGGTCGAAGGTTCGAATCCTTTCACTCCGACCAAAAATTCAACAGCCCGGTCATTTTTGACCGGGCTGTTTTTTTGCCTTGACTGTCTCAAATCTTATATCTCAAGCGTTTCAATCAAAAGGTCGTCTGAAAACCCCGAATCCGAGTTTTCAGACGACCTTTTTATTATCCGCAAAGCTTACAGATAGAATTTTTCAACCACTTTCAAATTATCATCCAATTTGTACACCAGCGGCTGACCGGTCGGGATTTCCAAGCCCATGATGTCTTCGTCGGAAATGCCTTCGATGTGTTTGGCCAATGCGCGCAGGGAGTTGCCGTGTGCGGCAACCAAGACGCGTTTGCCGCTCAGAAGCGCGGGGGCGATTTGGTCTTCCCAGAACGGCAATACGCGCTCCAAAGTAACTTTCAGGTTTTCGCCGTCGGGGATGACATCGGCGGGCAGGTTGGCATAGCGGCGGTCGTTGTGCGCGGAGAACGGGTCTTTCGGATCGAGCAGCGGCGGCAGGGTGTCGTAGCTGCGGCGCCAGATGTGGACTTGCTCGTCGCCGTATTTTTCGGCGGTTTGTTTTTTATCCAAACCTTGCAGTTGGCCGTAGTGGCGTTCGTTCAGCCTCCAGCTTTTGATTTGCGGCACGAACAGTTGGTCGGATTCTTCCAAAACGATGTTGCAGGTTTTAATCGCACGGGTCAGGACGGAAGTGAAGGCGATGTCGAACTCGTAGCCTTTTTCCTTCAGTTTTTTACCGGCGGCGGCGGCTTCGGCAAGCCCCTGCTCGCTCAGTTTCACGTCGCGCCAGCCTGTAAACAGGTTTTTCGCGTTCCATTCGCTTTGTCCGTGACGGATAAATACCAATTCCATGTCGTATGCTCCAATTTGAGGTCGGTAGAAGGGGCTATTTATAACATATTTCGGCTGCTTCTGCAGTCGGGGCAGGGCGATGCTTGTTCTTTATCAAGACTTGCGGCGTATTGTTTTATAGTGGATTAACTTTAAACCAGTACGGCGTTGCCTCGCCTTGCCGTACTATCTGTACTGTCTGCGGCTTCGTCGCCTTGTCCTGATTTAAAGTTAATCCACTATACCGTCCATTCCCCCTACCCTTGCAGTCGTAATGTTTCCAAACAAATTAAAGGTTGTCTGAAAACCCTGTTTTAAGTTTTCAGACGACCTTTTTCAACCTGGCATCAAGGCATTAGGACTCGACGGGGATGATGCCGATTTTTGCCTGCCATTTGCGCGGAGCGGTGGCATGGATGGATTCGCCTTTGCTGTCCACGGCGACGGTTACGGGCATGTCTTTGACTTCAAACTCGTAAACCGCTTCCATGCCCAATTCGGGGAACGCCAAGACTTTGGAGGATTTGATGGCTTTTGCCACGAGGTATGCCGCGCCGCCGACTGCCATGAGGTATACGGCTTTGTTGTCGGCGATGGCTTCGCAGGTGGCTGCACCGCGCTCGGATTTGCCGATCATGCCCAAGAGGCCGGTTTGTTCGAGCATTTGGCGGGTGAATTTGTCCATGCGGGTGGCGGTGGTCGGGCCTGCCGGACCGACTACTTCGTCGCCGACCGGATCGACGGGGCCGACGTAGTAAATCAGGCGGTTGGTGAAATCGACGGGCAACTCTTCGCCTTTGTCGAGCATATCGACGAGGCGTTTGTGCGCGGCATCGCGGCCGGTAAGGATTTTGCCGTTCAACAGCAATACGTCGCCGGTTTTCCAGCTGGCAACTTCTTCTTTGGTCAGTTTGTCGACATCGATGCGTTTGCCGTTGTCGGGGCTGTAAGTCAAATCGGGCCAGTCTTCAACGCGCGGCGGGGTCAGTTCGACCGGACCGGAGCCGTCCAATTCGAATTCGACGTGGCGGGTGGCGGCGCAGTTCGGAATCATGGCAATCGGTTTGGAAGCGGCATGGGTCGGGTAATCGAGGATTTTGACGTCCAACACGGTGGTCAGTCCGCCCAAACCTTGTGCGCCGATGCCCAACGCGTTGACTTTTTCAAAGAGCTCGAGGCGCAGGGATTCGGTGGTGGACAATTCTGCGCCGGACGCGGCTTTTTCCTGCAATTCTTGAATGTCGATGTGGCTCATCAGGGATTCTTTTGCCATCAGCACGGCTTTTTCGGGCGTACCGCCGATACCGATGCCCAAAATGCCGGGAGGACACCAGCCCGCGCCCATGGTCGGGATGGTTTTCAATACCCAATCGACGATGTTGTCGGAAGGATTGAGCATGGCGAGTTTGGATTTGTTTTCAGAGCCGCCGCCTTTTGCCGCGCAGGTTACTTCGACTTTATCGCCCGGTACGATGCTCATGTGGATGACGGCGGGGGTGTTGTCTTTGGTGTTTTGGCGTTTGCCGGCAGGATCGGCGAGGACGGACGCGCGCAGGGTGTTGCCTTCCCAAGTGTAGGCACGGCGTACACCTTCGTTAACCATCTCTTCCACGCTCATGTCCGCATCCCATTGGACGTTCATGCCGACTTTGAGGAAGACGGTTGCGATACCGGTGTCTTGGCAGATGGGGCGGTTGTTTTCGGCACACATGCGGCTGTTGACCAAAATCTGCGTCATCGCGTCTTTGGCGGCGGGATTTTCTTCCTTCTGCCACGCTTTATAGAGCGCGTCGATGTAGTCTTTCGGATGGTAATAGCTGATGAATTGGAAGGCATCGCAGATACTTTGGATAAAGTCTTCTTGCTTGATGACGGTCATGATTGTGTTCCTTTTCTCATGGTAGGGAGGGTTTGTTCACTTTTTATAGATGTCGTTTTCAGACGACCTTAATCGGTGTAATAGTGCTGTCAATCGCTATGGGCGACAATATAATTTTTATAATTAATTGATTCTTATAAAACTTAATAACCCATCATTCTACTCGGATGATGATAACGGATATTGTCGGCAATTTTCACTGATAGAAATAAAACTACAAGCAAAATGATAGTTCAAAGCGTAAGGGGTCGTCTGAAAACTTCGGTTTCACCGCCGCAATGAACCTTACTAATAACATGAATTTAAAAAGAAACAATTACTTTTCAGACGACCTATCCTTCTTTTTTCCACCATACACAAATGTAAAAGCCGTGTCATTCTACCCATGATGATTTTTGATAGAAGTCAAACTTAGTTATTTTTCTGAAATTTTATAACATCATTTTCATTTGCTTACACTTTGCAAATTTATCTAATAAATACATAGATATATACTTTCATATTAATTGCTTAATAATGATATTTACTCGTATCTCAAAACGGTCTTTAACTCTTATTCTTTTATCGTACGTCTATTTTATCTTACAAAATAACAAGATGGCGTAAAGGTCGTCTGAAAACTGCTGTTTTGTGTTCATAAACTGCCCCTATCCTACCTTCACAGCTCCGCCATCATCAAGAAATCCAAATTCTGATACACTGATAAAAGACATTCAGACATTGATTTATAAGATATTTCCCAAAAATATCCGCACTTCTAAAAAATTTGTAATAAAAATACACACATCCAATTTCCCCTATCTCATTCCACAGGACACTACCATGAGTGAAAACTTGTTAACCCTGACCATAGACGGCCACGAGGTCAAAGCCTCCGCCGACTCGTCAATCATTCAGGCCTATGCCCGTTCAGGCAGCGCGATTACTGCCAACGTCGGCTGTATGGGGCAAGGCGTGTGCGGTTCGTGCCGCTGCATGATCCGCAAGGAAGGCGAGCACGAGGTAACGACTGCATTGGCGTGTGAAACCAAAGTCGAAGAAGGGATGCAGGTCAGCTTCTTGGACTACTTCATTCCCGAGCATATCCAATATTACGACGTGAGCGAGGTCGGCGACGGCTGGAACTGGCTGGACGACACCGCCAAAGCCTTCCCCGAAGCGCAACACTGCCGTCATTGCGGCGGCTGCAACAGAGCCTGCCCCAAAGGTTTGGAAGTGGAAAACGGCGTAGCGCAAGTGGTATCGGGCGATTTCGGCGCGGCTGCGCTGACCTTTGATCAATGCGTGATGTGCAACCTCTGCACCCTTTCCTGCCCCGAACACATCCGTCCGAACCACTTAGGCTTGTTCGCCCGCCGTATGAAAGCGGCGCGCACGCTGCGTCCGGTGGATTTGATGCGCCGCCTGCAAGAAATCGACAGCGGCAAAATGAAAGTCAAATTTGAAGAGGAGGCAATGTGATGGCGAACGAAATCCAAGGCATAGACTACGAAACCGCCCTTGCCAACCTGCGCGCTTCCTCATTGGAACTGCGCGGCGACTTGCCGGAAAAAAACGAATTGTTGAGCCAGTTTCACCCCGACTATCAGGCAAATGCGCGCGTCAAACTGCCCATCGGTCCGAACACGGGCGATTACTGCCATCCTGATTTGGCGAAACTGCTGATCAGTCATCCCCTGATTGACGACTATGATTTGTCGGGCGCGGAACATTTGAACACTGACGTACTGGTTATCGGCGGCGGCGGTGCGGGTGCGGCGGCGGCGTTATCCGCGACCGAAGCAGGCGCGCGCGTGATTATGGCGAACAAGCTGCGTATCGGCGACAGCAATACCGTGATGGCCGAAGGCGGCATTCAGGCGGCAGTCGGCGCGGAAGACAGCTTGCAGCAGCACTTTGACGACACCATCAAAGGCGGCCACAACGCAGGCAAAAAAGAATTGGTGGCGCAAATGGTTACCGACGCGCCGTCCGCCATCCGCTGGCTGATCGGCTTGGGCATGACTTTCGACCTTGCCAAAGGCGCGGACAGCAACGGCATGTTGAGCCGCAAACGTGCGGGCGGTACGACCGTGCCGCGCATTCTGAGCTACCGCGACTTCACAGGCCTCGAAATGATGCGCGTACTGCGCGAGGCGGTCGAACTCGACGAAAACATCACCCAGCTCAACCGCCACCCCGCCATCGAATTATTGTCGGACGAACACGGCCGCTGCGTCGGCGCGATTTTGTACGATTTGGAAAAACGCTCTTTGGTATTGGTTCACGCCAAAGCCGTGGTCTTGGCAACCGGCGGCAGCGGACGGCTGCATTTGCAGGGTTTCTCCACTTCCAACCACTACGGCGCAACCGCCGACGGTCTGGTGATGGCATACCGCATCGGCGCGAAACTGCGCGACATTGATTCCTTCCAATACCATCCGACCGGCGTCGCCCATCCGCCACACTTGGCGGGTGCGCTGATTTCCGAAGCCGTGCGTTCCGCAGGCACGAAACTGATCAACGGCTTGGGCGAGCGTTTCGTTGACGAATTGCAGCCGCGCGACGTCGTTGCCGCCGCCATTTTGCGAGAGTGCCGCGAAGGCCGCGGCGTGGTGCGCGACGGACAGGTCGGCGTGTTCCTCGACACCCCGCGCCTGATTGAAAACGATCCTGATGTGTTGAACCGTTTGGTTACGCTCGGCCACGTCGCCCACAAATGCGGCATCGACCCCGCCGTCGAACCCGTAATGATTCATCCGACCCTGCACTACCAAAACGGCGGCGTCGAAATCAACGGCGACGGCGCAACCTGCGTCGAAGGCCTCTATTGCGCCGGCGAAGTAACCGGCGGCATCCACGGCCGCAACCGCTTAATGGGCAACGCGCTTTTGGACATCATCAGCTTCGGCCGCCGCGCGGGTAAAGCCGCCGCCAATTGCGGCCTGCCGTTGAAGAAAGTGCGCGGCGGTGTCGGACACGTTCACGATCTGCAACGCGAAATGACCCGCGCCGGACTGACCAGCGACATCAAAGCCCCCGTTTTATATCCCGACTACGGCAAATTCGATTTGCGCGAACACGCCGGTTTGCAGGAGCAACAATCATGAACCAAGCCAATCAAAACTTACTGCACCCGTCCCGCCAAGTCGGCGCGGATTTGGCCGCGTGGCGCAAAGTCGGCGGCGGCGAAGGCCTGCTGGCGGCGCTTGCCGATCCTCAAAGCATCGTTTCCAAACTGCAAGACGCCAACCTCTGCGGCATGGGCGGCGCAGGTTTCCCGACCTGGCGCAAATGGGAGGCGGCCGTTGCCGCCCAAAGCAAACACGGCGACAAATACGTCGTCTGTAACGCCAACGAAGACGAACCGGGTACGTTCAAAGACCGCGTATTGCTGGCGAAAACGCCGCACCAAGTTATTGAAGGCGTTCTGATTGCCGCCGTCGCCTGCCGCGCCAACAAAGCGATTATGTATGTCAACCCGCACCAGACCGAATCCATCGCCGCCATCGTGCCCGCCATCGAGCAATGGAAAAAAAGCGATTTGTTCATCCGCATCGAAAACTATCTGGGCAAACCTTTAGACCTGAAATTGGTCGAAACTTCAGGCCGCTACATCGGCGGCGAAGAAACCGCCGTGATTTCATGGTTGGAAGGCGGGTTCCCGTTCCCGCGCCGCAAGCCGCCGTTCCCTGCCGAAAGCGGCGTAGAGGGCGAACCGACCCTTATCAACAACACCGAAACCTTCGCCAACATCCCGCAAATCCTTGCCAAAGGCGCGGAATGGTACAAATCGCTGGGTTTGGGCGATGCCGCAGGCACGAAACTCTACTCGCTTTCCGGCGACGTGTTGAATCCGGGCCTGTACGAACTGCCGATGGGCACAACCTTGCAATCGCTGATTTTCGACCACGGCGGCGGTATGCTCGAGGGCCGCACGTTTAAAGCCGTCTTCACCGGCGGCCCGTCAAACACGCTTCTGACCGCGAAAGATTTGGACGTGCCTTTGGACTTCGTGTCCGTGCGCGAACGCAAATCCAGCCTCGGTACGGGCGCAATGATTGTGATTTCCGAAGGCACCAGCGTGGTGCGCAAAGTATCCGAGTATGTGGAATTTTTTGCGTCCAACTCATGCGGACAATGCCCGCCGTGCAAAGGCGGCACGTTCCAACTTTCACGCCTGCTCAACCGCGTGGATACCGGCATCGGCACTTCAGACGACCTCCGCGCCCTGCAAAGCTTGTGTCAACTGCTGCCCCGAAGCGGTCGCTGCGGCCTGATCGACGGCGCGGTTACCGTGTTGCAAAGCTCGCTGCGTACCTTCCCCGAAGAGTACGGCCTGCCGGCGGAGCAGGATTAATCCGATACGGGGTTTCAGACGACCTTTTGTATTATGGGGGGTCGTCTGAAAAATGCCTGTAGATTGGGGCATGACATAATGATTAGGGTTTAAGTATTGTTGGGTTTCACAACCGAACCTGCTAAATCTGAGGTTTTGCCCTCTCCCTAGCCCTCTCCCACGGGGAGAGGGAATGATGGTGCTGAAGCCGACCATTATCAGATTTTCTGCAATCTGCCCCTCTTCCACGAAGAGGGAATGATGGTGCTGAAGCGGACCATTATTAGATTTTCTACAATCTGCCCCTCTTCCACAGAGAGGGAATGATGGTGCTGAAACCGACCATTATTAGATTTTCTGCAATCCGTCCCCTCTCCCCGTGGGAGAGGGTTAGGGAGAGGGCAAAACGCAATAACCTTAAGAAAACGTCGTCTGAAAAAGACGACAACACAAAAATACGCATTACCCAAATACCCAAAAGAAAAACATAAAAAACAACTGCTGCCAAAATACGTTTCAGACGACCTGTTCCCACCAAAATCGGGCACACGTCGTCTGAAATCCGATTTCCCCGATACCTCAAACTAGGAGACTCAACATGGGCTTCAAGCCAATTCCTGCTGCGGTTGCGCTCGCGCTGACGCTGATTATCTGGTTCGTCATACCCGTGCCGCAGGGCGTATCGCCCGACGCATGGCACCTTTTGGCGCTGTTCGTCGGCATCATCGCCGGCATCATCGGCAAAGCCATGCCCATCGGCGCAATGGCGATTTTGGGCATTACCTTGGTCGCGCTGACCGGCGTTACCAACGAAAAAGCCGCCGACGCGACCAAAGACGCACTGAGCAGCCTCAACAACTCGTTAATCTGGATGATCGGTATCGCCATCATCATCTCGCGCGGTTTGTTGAAAACCGGCTTGGGGATGCGTATCGGCTACCTTCTGATTTCCCTTTTCGGCAAACGCACGCTGGGCGTAGGTTACAGCTTAGCACTGGCGGACTTGGTCATCGGTCCGGTAACGCCGAGCAACACTGCGCGCGGCGGTGCCATCGTGCATCCGATTATGCGCTCCATCGCCCTGAGTTTCGATTCCGACCCCGAAAAAGGCACGGAGGGCAAAATCGGTAAATACCTCGCGCTGGTCAACTACCACGCCAACATCATCACCTGCTGCATCTTCATTACCGCGACCGCGCCCAACCCGTTGGTTGTCGAATTGGTCGCCAAAGCCACCGATTCGCAAATCCACCTCTCTTGGGGCACATGGTTCGCCGCCATGGTCGTCCCCGGCCTGATCGCCATGTTCCTGATGCCGCTGGTACTGTATTTCCTGTATCCGCCCGAAATCAAACAAACGCCTAACGCGACCGCCCTTGCCAAAGAAAAACTGAAAGAAATGGGCGCGATGAAGCGCGACGAAAAAATCATGCTCGGCATTTTCGTGATTCTGCTGCTTTTGTGGGCGGGCGTTCCCGAAATGCTGTTCGGCGTGAAAGTCGATGCCACCGCCACCACCTTCCTCGGTCTGAGCCTGTGTCTGCTCACCGGCGTACTGACTTGGGACGACGCGCTGAAAGAAAAAGGCGCGTGGGACACCATCGTCTGGTTTGCCGCCTTGGTGATGATGGCGAACTTCCTCAACAAATTGGGACTGATTGCATGGCTGTCCGAATCCATGCAGGGGGGCATCTCCCATCTCGGCTTAGGCTGGGAAGCCGGCTGCGCCCTCTTGGTACTCGCCTACCTCTACGCCCACTACGTTTTCGCCAGCGGCACGGCACACGTTACCGCCATGTTCGGCGCGTTCTACGGCGCAGGTCTCGCCTTGGACGCACCGCCGATGCTGTTCGCCCTGATTATGGCGTCCGCCACCGGCATCATGATGTCGCTGACCCACTACGCTTCAGGTTCGTCCCCCGTCATCTACGGTTCGAACTATGTCAGCATGACCGAATGGTGGAAAGCCGGCTTCATCATGAGCGTGGTCGAAATCCTGATTTTCGGCACCATCGGCATTATCTGGTGGAAAGTGCTGGGCTACTGGTAAACCCTGCCTGAAATCAACAAAAGGTCGTCTGAAAATAGGTTTTCAGACGACCTTTTTGCTTTTTGGAGAGAAGCAGTTGCAAGGTGAGGCTGGATATCAACCCGTTATTGGCTGCCCAACCATTCGTCGCGTGTTTGCTTGGCTTCTTCAAAATAACGGTATAGCGCGTCGCGGTTTTCTTGTTCGAGGATACGTTCCAACTTGGAAAGTTGATCGTGCAGTCCGGCAATCAGCTTGATCAGGCTGTTTTTATTGTCCAGGCAGATGTCCGTCCAAATGGCGGGATGACTGGAGGCGATGCGGGTAAAGTCTCGGAAACCGCTGGCGGCAAATTTCAAATATTCCTGTCCGTCCGGATGGTCGGCGATTTGGTGGACATAGGCAAAAGCGGTCAAATGCGGCATATGGGAAACAGCGGCGAACACGGCATCGTGTTCTTCCGCACTCATTTCAAATGTCTGTGTACCGACCGCCTGCCACAGGCTTTTTATCAAAGCGATCCCTTCGGGACGCTCTTGTCCATGTGTGGTGATAATCAGTTTTTTATCTTGATACAATCCGAATTGCGCCGCCAATGCGCCGCTGCGGTCGGAGCCTGCAATGGGGTGTGCGGCGATACAGTGTGAAATCCGCTCGGGCAGATATTGGCGGAAAGCGGCGATGGCAGTCCGCTTGGTGCTGCCCACATCAGACACATAAGCCTCCGGCGCAAGCAGCGGCGCAATGGCTTGGCAGATGGTCGGCAAAGTGGAAACAGGCGTGGCAATCAACACCAAATCGGCATGACCGATGCTTTCGGCGTCGATTTCCGTAAACGCTTTATCAATCACCCGACGCTCAAGCGCACGGTCGAGATTGTCGCGGTCGAGATCAATACCTGTCACGGTTTGCACCCGTCCCAGCCTTTTTAGGTCCAGAACGAAAGAGCCGCCTATCAGTCCGACGCCGATAAGGGTGATGTGTTGGAGCGGGGCATTTGGTGTCATGGCGGATGTGTAAGGCGGTGGATGAAGGAAAGGTCGTCTGAAAACGTACCGAGGACTAGGATTTGCTTCGAAACCTGCAAAACTTTTTGGAACACAAATCCTGCCTGCAGTTTGGGCTATTATAGTGAATCGGCCCCATTCCAGCCACAACCCTGTTAGGCAGCCGGTCAGCTCGTAGGCGTTTTCAGAATGGAACAATCTTCCGCAGTGTCAAAAGATTTTGCATACACTGGCCATCCTAAATCAATATTGTTTAAGAAAATCAAAGAAAACCGGCAGCGTTCATTTGCTCTAAAAACCGTTTATACAGAAACAGTTTTCCAAACCTTGCGTTCCGTTTTACAATTGAGAGCCATTCTTGAACCAGGTCGTCTGAAAGTACCGTATGTCACTTGCACAACCCAACCGTATCCTCGTCATCAAACTGCGCCATCATGGTGACGTATTGCTCAGTACGCCGGTCGTCGATGCGATCAAACAACATTTTCCCGAGTGCGAAGTCGATATGCTGGTTTATCAGGAAACCGCCGACATCATCCGCGACAATCCGCAAATCGCCAGGATTTTCACCATTGACCGGCAATGGAAGAAACAAGGCGTGCGGATGCAGTTCAAACACGAAAAAGACCTGTTCCGTCAGTTAAAAGCCCGTCAATACGATTGGGCATTCAACCTTTCCGACCAATGGCGTGCCGCCATCATTGCCAAACTCTGCGCCAAATGCAGCGTCGGCTTCAACTGCATCAAACGCGACAATGCCGCCTGGCGCTGGTGTCACGACTTTCTCAACCCCGATATGGGCACGACCAAACATATCGTTGAAACCCATCTGGGCATACTGCCTCCGCTTATCCGTCCGGAAGATCTATCCCACGCAAAAGTCCGTATGAGCATCTCCCCAGATGTCCGCAACAGTATGGAACAAAAATTGCGCGAACAAGGCTGGCAAGGCGAAAACTACGTCTTACTGCATCCGGGCGCGCGCTGGTTGTTCAAATGTTGGGAAGACGGCAAAAACGCCGCACTCGTCCAGCTTCTGCTGAACCACGGACACAACGTCGTCCTGACTGCCTCCCCCAGTCCCGTTGAACACGACATGATTGAAGCCATCTTAGGTCGTCTGAAAATACCGGAAAGCGGCAAAGTATGGGTATTGTCCGGCTGCCTAACTTTGCGCGAACTTGCAGCGGCGATAGACCGCGCCAAACTGTTTATCGGCGTCGATTCCGTTCCCATGCACATCGCCGCCGCGCTCGACAAACCGCAAATCGCCCTATTCGGCGCGACTTGGCTGGGCATATGGCATCCTTATTCGCTCAATGCCGAAGTGATATGGGCGGGCGATTATACCGACCTCCCCCACCCCGACAGCATCAATACAAACAATCCCGAACGTCTCCTGAAAGCCATTCCTCTGGAAGAAGTATGGAATCGCGTTTCCGCCAAACTCGAAAAAATTGACCAAGCAGAAACACACGCAGCAATAGAATAATCCCTGCTTCGGTATCAATAAGCGGTTGCCTATAAATAAAGTAGAGGTCTTTGCAAAATTAACTCCAACAGATTTTCACCCTATTCCGACATCTCAAGAGAACACCTAAGATTTATCCAAACATCCTGAAACCTTAACGGATGTCAACGCGCTATTTGGCGGGGACGTAGTCGGCATAGTGCGCCGGCAAGGCAGTCGTT
>CAUOMQ010000053.1:0-15038 GCA_963456805.1 uncultured Neisseria sp.
CGTGACCGATGGTGCCAACGTTTACGTGCGGTTTGCTACGTTCAAATTTTTCCTTTGCCATGGCAAATTTCCTATCTTTAAAATACTGAGAAAATGGTATTTGGTGCCCATGGGCAGATTTGAACTGCCGGCCTCTCCCTTACCAAGGGAGTGCTCTACCCCTGAGCTACATGGGCCAATAGACTATTGGAGCGGGTGAAGGGAATCGAACCCTCACCGTAAGCTTGGAAGGCTTCTGCTCTACCATTGAGCTACACCCGCAGACTTACTGCATCAATGCTCCAACACATTGGAATTTGGTGGTGGGAGAAGGATTCGAACCTTCGAAGCTCTCGCAACAGATTTACAGTCTGCCCCCTTTGACCGCTCGGGAATCCCACCAAAAGAGAACGCAAGTTTATTCGTGACTCAGATTTTCGTCAAGTTCTTTTTTAATTTTGTTTTCTTAAAATCACTCAATTTATTGCTTTAAAAAAGAATTTATTTGAACTGAATGATTTTTTCGTATTTTGCCATCAGTTCTTCGTGCGTTTCCGGATGCTCTTCATCAATCAGGATGCAGTCCACGGGACATACCTGCTGACATTGCGGCTCATCGTAATGGCCTACGCACTGCGTACACAAATTAGGGTTGATTTCGTAAATTTCCTCGCCTTGCGAGATGGCGTCATTGGGGCACTCCGGCTCGCAAACGTCACAGTTAATGCACTCATCTGTAATAAAGAGCGACATTTCTTTTCCTTTTTCATTTAAATTATCAAAACCGATTGGGCGCGGATTATAGCACAAACGCGTCAAAAACAATCCGTTTAGGCGAATGTTTACACCCTGGTAATGATTCTCAAATCTCTTACTATTCAGCTACTTGGACAAACTGCAAGAGCACAAAACTGCTCTTACCCGCCCGTCCTTCGCGATAAGGCTCCAGCCACTCGGGGAAATCGGGCAGCTCCCCTGCTTCAATATAGACCATTGCCCCGTTTTTCAAGCTGTTTTTCAAATAAGCAAACAAATTTTCCCAATCCTGCCACGCAAACGGCGGATCCAAAAAGACCACATCAAACTTTTCAGACGACCTCTGCAGATACGCAAGGCCATCGGTATTGAGGATTTCCAGTTTATCCAAACCCAATGCTCTGGCGTTTTGCCGCAGCATATCGGCAGTTTTGCGATTATTATCTGCCAGCACCACCCTCTTCGCGTTACGGGACGCGGCTTCAAATCCCAACGCGCCGCTTCCAGCAAACAAATCCAACGCATTCATACCGGTCAAATCCTGACCCAGCCAATTAAAAAGTTTTTCGCGGACACTGTCAGGCGTCGGCCGCAGACCGTCCGCATCTGCAAAAACCAGTTTCCGTCCCCTGCATTGCCCGCCGATAATGCGGACTTGATTTGAATGTTTGCTGTGTTTGCTCATGATTAAAACGAATCGTCCGACAGTTTCAGACGACCTCTAAAGAATGACAAAGCAGCCATTATACCGCAGCGTTTTTTTCATTTAAGGCCGCATGAAAACAAATCGGCGCATCGTGAAATTTTATTTTTTATGATGCTAAACTTACAAAATTTTATAAATCATAAAATATTTTCTCAAATAAAAAGGTCGCTTACGTCCGCCATTAGAACTTTCCCACCGCTTTTTCAGTCTATTGGCCATAATACTTAATGAAAATATGGATGGCTGACAATGCCGCTTTGGAAAATTATTTTGGGTGTTTATATCGGCGGCGTGATTGCCTTCACCGCCCACGCCCATTTTTTTGACGAATATTACCGCCACTTGGGATTGATTCCGAACTTAGGACGCGGTCTGCTTTGGTTCGTCTTTTGCCTGCCCTTGATCGGCAAAACCGTTGCTTTGATTGTCAGCTTGTTCTTTCTTGCCACGTTGGTTTTTGCAAGGCGTTAAATCCCTTCTTAATAAAATAAAACTGAAAAGGTCGTCTGAAAATTTTTCAGACGACCTTTTCATTTTGAATTTGACGACATGAAATACTGAACTATATTTCACCGTGTGAATTGCGTTTTAAACTTAAACTAGATAAATTACATTTGCTTATTTATAATGGGTATCTCTCTGTGAAATATTTATATGAGGTTATTATCATGTCAGACCTGAATCTTAGTAACAGTATATTCCAAGGTTACAACGACAAACATGGTTTAATGATTTGTGGGTATGAATGGGGTTGGAGTAAAGCCGATGAGGCTGCTTATGTAGCAGGTGAATACAAACTCCCTGAAAACAAAATCGACCATACATTTGCCAATAAATCCCTCTATTTCGGAGAGCAGGCAAAAAAGTGGCGTTACGACAATACGATAAAAATTTGGTTTGAAATGTGGGGACACCCCTTAGACGAAAATGAATTGGGCGGTGCATTTGAAAAATCCCTGGTACAAACCAACTGGGCAGCTACTCAGGGCAACAAAATCGACAATCCAAACAAATTTCTCCAGCCTGAACACGTCGATAATTTTCTCTACCACGTTGAGAAACTACGCCCTAAATTGATTCTCTTCATGGGAAGCAACCTGACAAATTATCTTAATCGCGCAAATGTATTGCCGCGCTTCGAGCAGCTTGTCGGAAAACAAACTCAACCGCTACGAGTAGTACAAAAAGATTTTAGCGGTACACGTTTCAAAATCAGATTCCAATCGTTTGAAAATTGCGAAGTCGTCTGTCTGCCTCATCCTAGCGCCAGTCGCGGTCTATCTTACGATTACATAGCCTTATTTGAACCAGAAATGAACCGTATTTTATCGGACTTTAAAACGACACGCGGATTCAAATAAACCAATCACAGAAAAGCAAAGGTCGTCTGAAAATTTTTCAGACGACCTTTTCTCTTTCAAACCAACCTAATCTCACTCTTTCGGTGCAGGCGGTTCAATCTGCTCTTTCCAGCCGCATTCTTTTTGCGGGCAGACTTTTTCTACGCCCCAGCGTTTGGTGGTTTTGATGGTTAAAACCGGCCAATGGCAGTTCGGGCATTCTTCGGCGACGGGCGGGTTCCAAGTGGCGTAGTTGCAGTCGGGATAGGTGCTGCAACTGTAAAACAGTTTGCCGTAGCGGGATTTGCGCTCGACGAGGTTGCCTTTTTTGCATTGCGGGCATTGGACGCCGGTGTCTTTCGGTTTTTCCAGCGGCTCGACGTGTTTGCATTTAGGGTAGTTGGCGCAACCAATGAATTTGCTGCCAGTACGGCTGTATTTGTACACTAGGCGACCGCCGCATTTAGGGCATTCGCGCCCATCGAGTTCCGCTTGCTCGGCTTCGGCTTTGGCGATGCGCTCGGCGGCTTCTTCGGCGGTTTCGTTAACGTTGCGCGTGTAGCTGCACTCGGGATAGCCGGCGCAGGCGACGAAGCGGCCCATTTTGCCGAACTTGATTTGCAGTTTGTGTTCGCCGCATTTGGGACAGGTTTCATCGAGTTCCTGCGTGGTGAATTTGGCGCGTTCGATGCCTTCTTTTTCTTCCACTTGTTTGATGAACGGTTTCCAGAATTTGTCCATCACGGGAATCCAGCGGCGTTTGCCGTCGGCGATTTCGTCGAGCTGGTCTTCGAGTTTCGCGGTGAAGTGGTAGTCGACGTATTGGGCGAAGTGTTCGGTCAGGAATTTGTTGACGATGTCGCCTGTGTCAGTGGGCATGAAGCGTTTTTGCTCAAGGGTAACGTATTCGCGGTCTTTGAGCGTGGAAATAATGCTGGCGTAGGTCGAGGGGCGGCCGATGCCGTATTCTTCGAGGGCTTTAACCAGCGTGGCTTCGTTGTAGCGCGGCGGCGGGGTGGTGAAGTGTTGCTCGCCGTAGAGTTTGTCCACAGGTAGTTTGTCGCCTTCGCTCATTTCGGGCAGTTTTTTGCTGTCTTCGCCTTCTTCATCGTCGCTGCTTTCTTCGTAAACGCTGAGGAAGCCTGCGAAGGTTTGCACTTGTCCGGTTACGCGGAATACGCCTTTGCCAACGGTAATATCGACGGTGGTTTGGTCGAATTTGGCGGGCGTCATCTGACAGGCGACGGTGCGCTGCCAAATCATTTGATAGAGTTTGAACTGGTCTGCGCTCAGGAAGGGTTTGACGCTTTCGGGCGTACGGTACACGGAAGTCGGACGGATCGCTTCGTGCGCTTCTTGGGCATTTTTGGATTTGGTTTTGTATTGTTTGGCGGCACTCGGCAGATATTCTTTGCCGATTTTGTTTTCGATGTAATGGCGGATTTCGGTTAATGCTTCATCGGCCAAATTCACGCTGTCGGTACGCATATAGGTAATCAGACCGATAGCACCCTGCCCTACGTCTATACCTTCGTAAAGCTGCTGGGCGGTACGCATGGTGCGGTCGGTGGTGAAACCGAGTTTACGCACGGCATCCTGCTGCATGGTAGATGTGGTGAACGGCGCGGCAGGGTTGCGGCTGCGCTTTTTCTTTTCGATGGCGGTAACAACGGCCTCTTTGCCTTCGAGTTCTTTCAACACGTCGGCTTGCGCGGCTTCGTTCGGCAGGTCGAATTGTTCGAGTTTGGCGCCGTTGTATTGGGCGAGTTTGGCGGTGAACTTGCTGCGGCCTTTGTGGCTGTCGAGATGTACCGTCCAATATTCCTGCGCTTCAAACGCGCGTATTTCGTTTTCGCGTTCGCAAATCAAACGCAAGGCGGGACTTTGCACACGACCCGCACTCAAACCGCGGCGGATTTTTTTCCACAACAATGGCGAGAGGTTGAAACCGACCAGATAGTCCAGCGCGCGGCGGGCTTGTTGCGCGTCGACCAAGTCCATTTCGATTTCGCGCGGGTTGGCGACGGCGTCAAGCACGGCGTTTTTGGTGATTTCGTGGAACACGACACGCTGCGGCTTGATGTTTTTCAGGCCGCGTTTGGATTTGAGGATTTCAAAAAGATGCCAGGAAATCGCTTCGCCTTCCCTATCCGGGTCGGTTGCGAGGTAGATGTTTTCGGCTTCTTTGGCTCCGGCAACAATAGCATCGACGTGTTTGGCGTTGCGTTTGATCAGCTCGTATTTCATGGCGAAGTCGTGTTCGGGATCGACGGCACCGTTTTTGGGGACGAGGTCGCGGACGTGGCCGTAGGAGGCCAGAATTTCGAAATCGCCGCCAAGGTATTTTTTCAGGGTTTTGGCTTTGGACGGTGATTCGACGATTAAGAGGTTTTTCGCCATTGTTTGTTCTCTTTTAATGTATTGGATGATGCGTTTCAGACGACCTTTCTGAACAAGCTGCGTCAAAAGGTCGTCTGAAAAGGTTTAATGCATGGTCGCTTTGCCGTTGAGCGCGCCCATCAGGTCATCGCCGATTAAGACGGGCAATTCGCTTTTGTGCGCCCACAACAAGAGCAACACCAGCACTTTCGCCGTATCGAGCGTGATTTCTTCGGGCGGGATGTGCATCAGGGCGTGGATGACGATTTCGCGCTGCTCGTAAGTAATGGCGCGTTCGGCAACCAGATACTGCATCAGCCCCATGACTTCCTGCGGCAGGTTTTCCACTTCCTCGTTGCAATACACGCGCAGGGCATGGCTGTCGAACGGCGCGGCGGCGAATTCGGACGTATTGAACAACACTTCCATCATCATCAGCGTATTGCCGATTTCCGTTACGTCAAAACCCGCATCTTCCAACAGGCGGCCCAAATCCTCCGGCGGCGGGCAGTTGTCGAAATCTTGGAAGTGTTCGATGAGATAGGCGATGACTTCTGTCATGCTGGTTCCTTAATGAATGAATCGATTATGCTTTTATGCGCTGATAGCGTCCGCCCGGCAAGGCGGCGACGATGCCGTCGAGTTCGTATTCCAGCAGTCGGGCGTAAACGTCTGCCGCCGCCCATGCGGTTTGCTGCGCCAATATATCGGGATGCACGGGGTCGTAACCCATGGCGTCCAGCAGCCCGTCTTCCGCTGTCGGCGCGGCAACCGTATTGGTTTGCGCCGGCTGCTTTCTGACATGAAGGTCGTCTGAAAACGGCAAAACAGGTTCAGACGACGTCTCTCTGACGGCAGTGCGTTTTTCCGTTTTTTTGTTTTTCTTATTTATAGAATATGATGGAACTGCCGCATTTTGCAATAGCCCCGGACATTCGTGAAGGATGTCGTCCAAACATTCCACCAATTTTGCGCCGTCTTTAATCAGCTTATGACAGCCTTTGCTGTGCGGATTGTCTATCGAACCGGGCACCGCCATCACCTCCCGCCCCATCTCCGCCGCCAGCTTGGCAGTAATCAGCGAACCGGATTCCAACGCGGCCTCGACCACCAGCGTAACCTGCGACAACGCGGCAATCAGGCGGTTGCGGCGCGGGAAGTTGCCCGCAAACGGGCGCGTATCCAAAGGAAACTCGCTGACAATCAATCCTTTTTCAGCAATTTCATAGGCAAGGTTTTTATTGGACGGCGGGTAAATGCGGTCTATGCCCGTCCCCCATACGGCGATGGTGCCGCCGCCTGCCTGCAATGCGCCTTGGTGGGCAGCGGTGTCAATACCCGAAGCCATACCCGATACGACGGGAATATCCTTTTCGCTCAACGCCCTACCAAAATCTTTGGCAATCCGCATCGCCTGCGGCGTAGCATGGCGGCTGCCGACGATGGCGGCGGAAGGTTTGTGCAGCAGTTGCACGTTACCGCGCAAGAACAAAACCGGCGGCGCGGTAATGCCCTGCGTCAGCATTTCGGGAAAATCATCATCTTGCAGCAGCAACAAACGGCAGCCGTCCTGCTTTTCCCATTGCAGCGCCGCTTCCGCAGCCTTTTGCGCCAACGCCCGTTTTTCGCCGTTGCGCCAAGATTCAGCTGCCTGCTTGTGGCGCACTATCGTGGCAATTTGCTCCACAGGAGCATCCAGCGCGGCTTTCGCGCTGCCGAAACGTTGCAGCAGGAGCAAGAAGCCCTCCGCGCCGACATAAGGCGTAAACGCCAGTTGCAGCCAGGCAAGGCGGTCGTTTTCCGTCATCAATTGTGTCCCCTTGTTGTTTTCAGACGACCTTTGTTCGGGAGGTCGTCTGAAAACGGATAAATGTCAGTATTTAAAGATAAAGCCGGCGAACTTTAAACCGATACGGCGTTCCCGCACCTGCTTCCGGTTTCGTACCTGTTCACCGTCATGCGGATGCTGCCAAACAGCCGGCAGCCCGTTAGTAACTTTTGTAATATTTTTATATTCTACACGATACGGTAGAAATGTCCGTTATAGTGGATTAAATTTAAATCAGGACAAGGCGACGAAGCCGCAGACAGTACAGATAGTACGGAACCGATTCACTTGGTGCTTCAGCACCTTAGAGAATCGTTCTCTTTGAGCTAAGGCGAGGTAACGCCGTACTGGTTTAAAGTTAATCCACTATATTTGAATGGTTGTCGCACATTGCCTCAAAAGTGAGTTGGTTATTTGACAAAAACGGGCGGCTTGATGGCAAACAAGGTCGTCTGAAAACATACCGCAGCGTGCCGTATGCTTTCAGACGACCTCTTATCCTACTACCGCCCTACTCTTCTGCTTTTTCCGCTGCGCTGCGGCGGGAAACGCTGATGCCTAATTGTTTGAGTTTGCGGTAGAGGTGTGTGCGCTCCAGGCCGACTTTTTGGGCGACGCGGCTCATGTTTTGTCCTTCTTGGGCGATGTGGTACTCGAAATAGCGCCGTTCCAATTCTTCACGCAGTTCGCGCAAAGGCATATTAAAGTTGAAACCGCCGACGATTTCGGTGGCGACCGTCGCCCGTTTTTGCCCTAATGCGGCAACGACCGCCTGCTCGTGGACTTCCTGTCCGTCCGCTTCCAGCATCAGGTTTTTCACGACGCTGCGGAGCTGGTCGAAATTGCCCGGCCAGTTGTATTGGCACAAGACAGTCAGCGAGCCGTTGCTGAATTTGACGGGCTGTATTTTTTCGCTGTCCGCCAATTCGGTCATGACTTGGTTGACCAAGAAGGCGATGTCTTCGGATTGGCTGCGCAACGGCGGGATGCTGATGACGTTGCCGGAAAGCAGTTCGGACAACTTGGCATCGGCAATGGCGTCTGCCGGGCTTTCATCGGCGGCATGGCTGCCGGCGACGATAACGCGCACGTTGTAACGGTCTGCCTTACCGAGGATGAAGCTGATACCGTTTTGGATGTTTTTGCTGTACTGCGCGGCATCACCGAGATAGAGCGTGCCGCCCGATGCTTTTTGCAGCAGCTCCAAAGGCGCGTCGGCAATGAGTTCGACGCGGCTGAGTCCGACCCAAGGTGTACCGCTTTTGTGGAAATAGCGGGCAACGATTTCAAACGGCGAACCGGTTTCGCCGCTGAGCAGCACGGGGCCGCTTTTTTTCACGGCAGGCTCAAGCTGCTGCTTGAATTCCTGAATGACGGGGCTGTTGCCGAGTTTGTCGAAGGACAAGCCCGCCGCCATCTGCATTTCGCCGTGTTTGAGGGCGCGGTCGACGGTAGAGAGCAGCTTTTGCAGGGCAATCGGTTTTTCCAAAAAATCGAGCGCGCCGATTTTGGTGGCTTCGACGGCGGTGTCGATGCTGGCGTGTCCGCTCATCATCACTACGGGCATATTGAGCTGCCCGTTTTTCGCCCACTCTTTGAGCAGGGTAATCCCGTCGCAGTCGGGCATCCAGATGTCCAACAACACCATGGCGGGACGGGTTTGGTGGCGCAGTTGGCGCGCCTCTTCGGCGTTCTCCGCCAAAGCCACGGAATAACCTTCGTCTTGGAGGATTTCCGAGAGCAAGTCGCGGATACCTACTTCGTCATCTACAATTAAAATATCACTGCTACGCATAAGTTTCTACCAATCGGGGTAAGGCTATTTTCACACACGCGCCGCCTTCGTTCTGATTGCTCAGGCTGATGCGGCCGCCGTGCTCTTCGATGATTTTCTTCACAACGGGCAATCCCAGTCCCGTACCTGTCGGCTTGTCGGTAACATACGGCTCGAAAGCATTATGCAGCATTTCCTTGCTGAAACCTTTGCCGTTGTTACAAACGGTCAATAAAACCTGTCCGTCGTTATCTTCACCGACGCTGACATTCACTTGCGGAACTTCCGCCTCTTCCGCCGCCTCTGCCGCGTTTTTGAAAATATTGTGCAACACCTGCCGCATGGCGGTGGTATCGGCGGAAATCGGCTGCGGTTTGTCGGACAAGTTCGGAACAAAGCGGCACGTCCCGCCCTCGTACAGCAGCAACACTTCTTCGACCAAGCGGTTTAAATCGTGTTTTTCAAAATTCAGCGACGGCGCGCGGGCGTAATTGCGGAAGGCTTCGACCATTTCTTTCAATGCCGCCACCTGCTTGACGATGGTGTCGGTCGAACGGCTGAGGATTTGGGCGTGTTGTTCGTCCAATTTATCATGCAATTTCCATGCCAATCTCTCGGCGGAAAGTTGGATAGGCGTGAGCGGATTGCGGATTTCGTGCGCCAACCGTTTCGCCACTTCGCCCCATGCGGCTTCTTTTTGGGCGCGGATGAGGACGGTGATGTCGTCGATCACCATTACCACGCCGTTGTCGTTGTCGTCGGGCAGGATGGTGGCTTTACCCAAAAGAATCCGCGCATCGTCGGGGGCGGCGTATTCGACTTGGACGGGTTTGGCGGCATTGGCGGTTTCTTCAATGGCGGCAAACACTTCGGCAAGCAGTGTCTGCTGCGGCGATTGTCCGCGCCAGTCGTGCCAGTTGCTGCCCCACAGCGGCACCAATTCAATGCCCAAAATCCGTTCGGCGGCTTTGTTGAAGGTTTTCAGACGACCTTCAGCATCCAAAGTAATCACGCCCGTGGTCAAACTTTCCAACACGCATTCGAGATAGTGGCGCGCCGCTTCTTCGCGCAGGCGGTTGTTCTCGTCGGCTTCTTTGGCGATGGCAAGCTGTTCGGTCATATGGTTGAACAACTGGGTCAACCTGCCGAATTCGTCGTTGCGGAACACGGGGCGTTTCTGGCTGAAATCGCCCTGCGCCACCGCCCTTGCGCCTTCTGCCAACGACAATACCGGCTCGACGAAGCGGCGGGCGAAATACAGCGCCATTACCAAGGCAAGGAAAATCGCCAACAGCGCGGCAACCAGCAAAGTCGCCAAGAAGAAGGTTTGCAGGCCTTGTTTGGTGTAGCTCAATTCGGCGTATTTCGCCCGCGCCGCTTCAATCAGGGTCGCATCTTGCGCCACATCCTGCGGGATGGGTTGGCGGAAAAACAAGGCGTAATCGCGTCCGTTGTGCGCGCCGATCAGCATCCAGCCTTGCGCGTACAAGACATTTTCTATGTTTTCCAAACTGCGTATCGAGCCGGTCTGCTCCAGCTTCTCCCATCCTTCTTTGTCGAGTTCGGGTTGGTTTAGTTTCAGCGGATTGACACTTTTCTCGGTTTTATGGGTTTTGACGTCGTAGAGCGAAAGCTGGGTAAAGCCGCCCGATTTGGCGGCATTTTTCAGCGCCTTGCCCAAATCGCCGTCCACAGACGCGGTGCTGATCAGGTCGATTTGCACCGGCGTAGCATTACTGACGGCGTTGTCCACTGCCAGATTCAGCGCGGATTTGCTCAAGTTCAGGCTGCGTTCGAGGGCTTCGTGGGTATCGTTTCCGAACCACGAATTAATCGTGCCGTTGATGAACTGCGCGGAAATGCCGAACAGGAACACGCCCGGCAATACCGCCACCAGCGTAAACATCCCCGACAGCCGCCGCGCAATCTGCGAACCGAACACGCCCTTGCTTTTGTCGCGCATGAGGAGCAGGACGTAGCGCGTCAAAACCGATGCCAACACCAGCATCAGCAGCGCACACAGGGCGATAATCCACCAGAAATATTCCGCCAGCGGGCTGGTGCTGCCCGTTGCAATGGTCAGTCCGTAGAGCAGTCCCACTGCCGCCAACACGGCAATCAGGAGAAAGCGGCGCATGGTTTACTCCTGAGAGATGGTCAGAGACTTCCAGCCGGAATCCAAGTGCCAGTTTTTAGAAGTCAATGCGTTGATTTGGAAGGGTTTGGGCAGCTTCGCCGTCGAGAGCAGCAGGCGGATTTCGGCTTGTGTGTCTTTCGCTGCGACGCCGCTTAACGCGCCTTTGGACAACACTTTCCAGTTGGCGACCGCCCCTACGCCGCGCAAGGCGGTCTCGAGCGTGTCGTATTCGGTGGAAAACGTGCCGACGGTTATACGGTAGCGGTTGGTCAGCGGATGGAAGGAAAGTTTGTAGTGGATGGTGTTGTCGCTGTTGAGCAGCTGGTCAAACTTGAAGCGGTAAGACGGCATGGAAGGCGCAGAAAGCTGCCAGCTCAAAGTGAAATTTAACGGCACGCCCTGCCGGAGCGCCTGTTTGAGCTGGTCGGGCAAATCGGTGCGGAAACGGCTGCTGACGGAAAGCTGCCCGGTTTCGGTCAGTTTCGCCTCGGAGCGGGTCACGCTGATGCCCTCCGCCGCCGCATTCAGCGACAGGGCGAGCAACAGCGTTCCAAACAGCCGTTTACTGCTTTTTGATAAGCGCGTAATAAAAGCCATCTTGATGTTTGTTCGGTAAAAGCACACGCGACTCGATCAGCTCGGCATCGGCGTGGCGGTTGAGGAATTTTTGCAACTGAACGTCGTTTTCTTCGACGAACACCGAGCAGGTGGCAAGCAGCATTCTGCCGTTTTTCGTCAGGGTTTGCCAAAGCGCGTCCAGCAATGCCTCCTGCTGACGGGCGGTTTTGGCGGCATCGGTCGGACGGCGCAGCCATTTCACGTCGGGATTGCGCCGCGCCACACCCGAGGCGGTACACGGCACGTCGGCAAGGATGGCGTCGAAAGGCTTTCCATCATACCACGCCGCCAAGTCCTGCGCATCGGCGCAAGCTAGAGCGGTCGTCTGAAACCCCAAACGGTCGAGATTGTCCTTCACCCTTTTCAGACGACCTTCGTCTATATCCAAAGCGGTAACATGACAATCCGCCAGTTCCAACATATGCCCCGTCTTCCCGCCCGGCGCGGCGCACGCGTCCAAAATCCGTTCGCCGTCTTTAGGGTTTAACAGATACGCCGCCTGCTGCGCGCCGAAATCCTGCACCGACACCAGCCCTTCGGTAAAACCGGGCAGGCGGTTCACCGGCACGGCTTCTTCCAGCGTTACCGCATATTCGTCCAACGCCTTGGCCGCAATCCCTTCCGCCGCCAGCTTTTCCAAATACGATTCGGCATTGCCGTGGCGTCGGTTGACCCGCAGCGTCATCGGCGGATGCGATTGCAGCGCGGTGGTGATGTTGTGCCAGTGTTTCGGATAATGGTTTTTCAGGTACGCCACCCACCACAGCGGCAGGTTGTGCTTCGCCACATCGTCTTTTTTGCACGAAGCCGCGAGCTTGTCGCGTTCGCGCAAAAAACGCCGCAAAATCGCGTTGGCAAACGAACGGTACTGCCCGCGCCCGATTTTCGCGATACTCTCGACCGCCTCGTTGACCACCGCATGAGGCGCGTTGCGCGTGTAATGCAGTTGGTACATTGCCGCCAAAAGCAGGCTTTCGAGCTGCGGATTGTCAATCGGCTTTTTCAGCATCTGCGCGAGCATATGTTTCAAGCTGCCCAAATAACGCTGGCAACCGTAGGCAATATCCTGCAACGCGCCGTTTTCCTGCACCGTCAGCTCGGGATGCGCCGCGCGGATTTGCGCCAACACATCCTGAAGGTTACGCCCTTCGGCGACCGCCGCAATACTGTCGGCGGCGAGTTTTTGGGCGAGGGACATACTCATAAATTCAATTCCTTAAATGACTGCTGTGGTTCGATTTGTTCGCTAAACATGTAAACGCCGTACAAGCGGTTCGGGCGGTGTTCGGGGCAAGATTCAAATTGTGTTAATCCGATTGCCCGCTCATGACAATATCCATATAGTCCGTTCTTTTCAACACACATAAGGATTCATCATGACTTTGCGCGCCCTTTCACTGCTTGCCGTTTCCGCCGCACTCATTTCCGGCAGCCTGACCGCCGCGGCGGCACCGCACAAACATTCCCGCGCCATCTCCCAAGCGCAAGCCGTCAAAATCGCCAAGAAACGCGTCGGCGGCGGCCGCGTTACCGACATCGACCACAGCGACGGACGCTGGGAAATCGAAATCCGCAGAGGCCGTACCGAATACGATGTGGCCGTCTCTTCACAAAGCGGACGCGTCATCAAAGTGGATACCGACAACCACTGCGACGATTAATGGATTCTTAAGGAAGCCGGACTACTGCATGTCCGGCTTTTCTGTTTTCAGACGCCCCAAAGCTTGCCTAAGGTCGTCTGAAAACATTTAATCTGCCGTTTTGTCTGATTCGGGACTTTCAGACGACCGCTCCGTCCCGTTCCAACAATGTCCGATAGCGTTCGGCATCCTGCGGCGAATAGCAACAGAAAACGATTTTTTCGACAGACGGACACTGCGGCAAGGTTTTTTTCAAAATCGCCAAAGCGGTTTCGGCAGCCAAATCGGCGGGAAAACGGTACACGCCCGTGCTGATACAGGGGAAGGCGATGCTGCGGATGCCGTGTTCTTGCGCCAACAGCAGGGAATTTTGATACGCCTCCGCCAGCTTGACCGCTTCGCTGCGGTGTCCGCCGAACCAAACCGGCCCGACGGTGTGAATTACAAATTTCGCCGGCAGCCGGTAGCCTTGGGTGATTTTCGCCTCGCCCGTGCGGCAGCCGTTCAACTTTTTGCACGCTTCCAGCAACTCCCGTCCCGCCGCGCGGTGAATCGCACCGTCCACACCGCCGCCGCCCAACAACGAGGCATTGGCGGCGTTCACGATGGCATCGACTTCAAGTTTCGTAATATCGCCTTCAACTACTTCAAACACTGCCATGATCTGCTCCTAAACGTGGGGAATCTTGTCGTCAGTTCAACAAAACCAAACGTTTCCCTGCCGATATTTTCAGACGACCTCTGAGCTATCCGAAGAAAGGTCGTCTGAAAATTAATCAGCCTGCAAACAGCTTCTACAAAACCGTCCCAACCTCAATCTTATGTCCTGCCGCAAACGCCGCAATCGGCATCCGTTTGCTGCCGGAAGGCTGCAATTCAGTAATCATCAACGCATTCTCGCCGCAGGCGACAACCAAGCCGTCAGCCGAGCAAGACAACACTTCGCCCGCCCTGCCTTGTTGTGCCACTACTTCAGCCCGCCAGATTTTCATCGGTTTGCCCTGATATTCCACCCACGCAGCGGGGACGGGGTTGAAGGCGCGGATTTTGCGCTCAATCACTGCCGCGCTTTCGTTCCAATCGACACGCGCTTCTTCTTTGCTTAATTTTTGCGCATAAGTCACACCTTCTTCGGGCTGTTTGACGCTTTTCAGACGACCTTCTG
The DNA here is from genome assembly GCA_963456805.1 of uncultured Neisseria sp. GTDB lineage: Bacteria > Pseudomonadota > Gammaproteobacteria > Burkholderiales > Neisseriaceae > Neisseria. Next base: position 14,323 of record CAUOMQ010000053.1, read on the forward strand.
TTTTTAATTGTTGCAAATCAGCAACAATCGCCGCCGCACCGAGATTCATTAGCGCATCGTGTACTTCATTCGCCGTATCGGTCGATTGGATGGCGTAACGGTGTTCGCTGACCACATCGCCGGTGTCCAAACCGATGTCCATCTGCATGATGCACACGCCCGTTTCGGCATCGCCCGCTTCAATCGCGCGCTGAATCGGCGCCGCACCGCGCCAACGGGGCAGCAGCGAGGCGTGGATGTTGAGACAGCCGTGTTTCGGCGTATCCAACACGTCTTGCGGCAGAATCAGTCCGTAGGCGGCAACGACCATTACATCGGCTTCGACCTCTTTGAGCATTTGCAGGGCTTCGGCGTTGTTGCGCAGTTTTTCGGGCTGCGCCACGCGCAAACCCAATTCCAATGCGGCCTGCTTCACGGGAGACGGGGCAAGCTGCATCCCGCGTCCTTTGGGACGGTCGGGCTGGGTCAACACCAGCGGGATTTCAAAACCGGCGGCGGCTATGGCTTTTAAGGCGGCAGCGGCAAAATCGGGCGTACCGGCAAAGATGGCTTTCATGGGAAACTCCTTGGAAATGGGTTTCAGACGACCTATAGTGGATTAACTTTAAACCGGTACGGCGTTGCCTCACCTTAGCTCAAAGAGAACGATTCTCTAAGGTGCCGAAGCACCAAGTGAATCGGTTCCGTACTATCTGTACTGTCTGCGGCTTCGTCGC
>CAUOMQ010000054.1:0-15015 GCA_963456805.1 uncultured Neisseria sp.
CTATAAATCAGGACAAGGCGACGAAGCCGCAGACAGTACAGATAGTACGGCAAGGTGAGGCAACGCCGTACTGGTTTAAAGTTAATCCACTATATTTTATGGGGAAGGCTGCTCGAAATTTAACGGTCAGATGGCACCGACCGCTTATAAATAAAGGGATTATGCAATTGGAAACCGTATGATTTCAAATTGTAAATTACTCTTTTAAATGACGTTTGGTTTTTAAAACGACCGTTTGTTAGAAAGTTAAGACGGGCGCATTTTTAGATAATAAGATACGGGAAATAATCACAGGGGAATAAAATGTTATTGCTAGTATTGTTTTGCATGATACTTTGCCTGCTTGTAATTGCTGCCTTTATCGTGGCAGCAATTCGCAGAAAACAGTTTGCTTACGATGTCAGCCGCGATTACGAATACGGTCAATTGCCCAAGTCGGCGACAGTCAGTTTGCGTGATGGCGAACTGATCTTGCCCGACACCATCGGCGCGAATGATACGGTAATCGCCAGAATCAACGTGAAATCAGGTTGGCTGGGCAGATTGGTAATGCCTTGGATCGGTGTCAAAACCAACCGCGGGGAATGGCGGGCGTATGTCGAACATGGCGGCAACGGCGCGCGCTATCTCAATTTGACCGATACCTTCGACGACGGCAGCAGAAAAATTACATTAAGCGGCAACCGCGTGTCCCTGCCTGACCAGGAAGTTGAATTGTCGGTTTATCCGCGCGAGTGTTTGAGCGGTAAAAAAATCCTGGTCCTTGCGCCCCATGCGGATGATGCGGAATTGGCGGCTTACGGATTATATGAAAAACATGCTGCCGATACGTTGGTGGTTACGATTACCGCAGGGGAGGGCGGCAGCTTCCATTACAACAATCTGTATGCGCGCAATCCCGAGCAAATGCAGGCGCAGTATCTGCAAAAGGGCAGGATGCGCGTATGGAACAGCCTGACCGTGCCGCTTTTGGCGGGCGTGTCGTCTGAAAACATTTTGCAGCTCGGCTATTTTGACAGCACATTGCAAGTCATGAAGCAGAATCCCGATGCCGATGTGAAGTCGACCAAACTGGATACGGCGGATGTCAATCTGTTCCGCCGTGCCAATACCTCGCCTTTGTCCAAAGGCTTGAACGGCGGCTCGAATTGGCGCAGTCTGGTCAATAATCTGGCCTATATTATCGAAACCTTCCAGCCCGACATCATCGTCAGCCCGTCGCCCAATATTGATGCGCACAAAGACCATCAATATACGACGATTGCTGCGGTTGAAGCGTTGAAACAATTGGATTATCGGAAAGGTTCGCTGTTTTTGCATACGCTGCATTTTTTGAGCGACGATTTCCCAATCGGCAAGTCCGGCTCGATGTTGAGCCTGCCGCCGATGTTCGGTCAGCCGTTCCATTTCCATTCCGTGTATTCCCTGCCTTTGAACAAAGAAGAGCAGAACCGCAAACTGCTGGCGCTGGACGCGATGAATGATATCCGCCCCAACGCCAACGGGTATGCGGATTGGAAAACCATGATATTCCACGGTTTGAACGGCTTGCGCCATCATGTATTTGATATCGATAGGGATTTGGTCAACCGCTTTGTCCGCAGCAATGAGTTGTTTTACGTCGTTCCCGTCAGCGATGTGCATCAGGAAGACAGTTATCAAAAAATCGTCCAATGCGGCTGATTGGGGCGGGTTTCAAATCATTGCCTGCCTGAATGTCGGATAAAAAGAGAAATTGAGCGAAGTTCCGGCAACGGGTGAGATCATGCCGCATACGTTGGCAGTTGATATACAAAGGTCGTCTGAAAACCTATAATGGCGAGGATTTTACACCTGTTGCCCGCCATGCCGATTTACTTTATTTCCGATTTGCACCTGAGCGAATCCCATCCCGAATTGACCGAATTGTTTTTGCGCTTTATGCGTGAAAAAGCACCGCAAGCGCGTTCGGTTTATATTTTGGGGGATTTGTTTGATTTTTGGATAGGCGACGACGAGCAATCCGAATTGACCCAAACCGTCGCACAAGCGATTCAATCCGTCGTGCAGCGCGGGGTGGAATGTTTCTTCGTACACGGCAATCGGGATTTTTTGATCGGGAAGCAATTTGCAGCGCAATCCGGTATGAAGTTGCTGCCCGAATATGCGGTGGTCGATTTATACGGCAGTTCCGCCTTGATTTGCCACGGAGATACTTTGTGTATCGATGATGCGCGTTATCAGAAGTTCAGAAAGATTGTTCACCAAAAATGGCTGCAACGCCTGTTCCTAAGCCTGCCGCTTGCCCTGCGCCTGAAAATCGCCCGTAAAATACGCCGAACCAGCAAGCAGGGCAAACAATATAAAGCCGCCGAAATCATGGACGTCCAGCCGCAATTCACCGCAGACATTGTGCGTCGGCATCGTGTCCAACTGTTGATTCACGGGCACACCCACCGTGAGCATATCCATCAGGAAGACGGCTTTACCCGTATTGTGTTGGGGGACTGGAAGCCTGATTACGCTTCCATACTGGAGGTTGACGAACAGGGTTTCCGATTCGTTCCTTTATAAATTTGCCGGGTGGAGGCGAGTAAAAATACAGGGGCTTGGGTTCAAGCTTTCATCTCGGTACGATATTTCAACTGTTCCGTATGGTTTGAATATGATTTGAATCACTAAAACATCGTCTCTTGTAAAACAGCTTCACTTTAAAGTCATCATCAAAAAGGTCGTCTGAAAACCCTGAGATTTGGGTTTTCAGACGACCTTTCACTTTCTCAACTCAACATCAGAATTTCGCTTGCAGCCTCAACCAAGCGGTACGGCCAGGTTCGTTGACGCGCAAGGTTTGCGTGCCTGCTGAAGGGTCGCCGCCTTTGCTGACGAATTCGGCATAGGTTTTGTTGAACACGTTGTCTATGCCGGCCTGCAAGGTAGCGTATTTGCTGAATTTCCAGCCGGCATTGAGCGAGAGTACGCCGAAGCCGGAAGAGGCGCCGATGTCCTGTCCGACGATATTGCCTTGACCTTTGCTGTAACGGTTTTGCTTGGCCACGACGCGCCATAACGCGCCTGCGCTGAATTTGCCGTTGTCGAAGGCGAGAGTGTTGTTCCACTCGAGCGGCGGAGTTTGTGCCAAAGGTTTGCCGTCGGTGCGGTTTTTGCCGTGGGTGTAGGCGAGGCTGCTGCCGATTTCCCAATTAGGTGCAAATGTCCATTTGACTTCGGCTTCGCCGCCGAAACGCGAGGCTTTAACGTTGCGTACGCCTAAATCCGTGCCTTGGCGTTCGAGTATGATGAAGTTTTTGACATCGCTGCCGAATACGGATACGGAGGCATGGAGTTTGGGACGTTTCCAGATGATGCCCGCATCGATTTGGCGATTTTGTTCGGGATGGATGATTTTCTTTTTGGCGCGCAGACGTTCCCAGTAGTCGGGCGAGCGTTCGGCGATACCGAATCCGGCGTAGTATTTCAAGCCGTTATCCGTATCACGTTCCCAACGTAAGAAACCGGAATTCAAGTTGAATTTCTGATGTTTCAAAGCGGGATCGGTTACGTCTGCGGAATCATAATGCGCTTTGACACGGTCGTGGCGCAAGCCTGCTACCCAACGTTGTTTGTCGGTTTGCTGCCAAGCGGCTTCGGTGAAAACGCCCCATTGTTTGAAACTTTGATTGGGCATGTAGGGCTTGTGGCTGTAACCGTCGCCGCCGCGCTCCATGCGGGCGACGTGTACGTCGTCCATATAATCTACGCCGGTTTGCAGATTGAGTTTGTCCCAATCGAAGGTGGCTTTCAGACGACCTGTGTCGGTGTTGCGTTTGGGGTTGTTGGCGTTTTTAATCTGTTTGCCTGCCGGATTGCGGATGGTGCGCAGGCTGTATGTGTCCATGACGTGGTCGATTTCGCTTTCACCGTAGCGCAATTCGAGTTCGCTGAACCAAGGGGTGAGGTTGCGTTGGGTAAAGCGGACGTTCCATGCGTCGCGGTCGAATTTGCTGCCGTCCATCATGCGGTCGGCGTAGGCGACTTTGGCCCTGCTTCGTTCGTATGTGCCTGCGATGGTGGTGTTTTCGGTCGGGGTGATGCCCAGTTGCAGCATTTGGCTGTCGCGTTTGAAATGGGAGTGGACGCGTTTGCCTGAGCCGTCTTTGTAGTCGCCGGCCTCGTTATGGGAAATATTGCTGCGGACGTAACCGTATTTGCCGCCGAATTCGGCTTCAAGCGAACCATCGCGGCGGTCGTTGCTGCCTGCGGTCAGGGAGGCGTTGATGTTGTAGGGTTTTTCGCTGAAATCAGGGTCTTTGCGGATGAATTGCACCGAGCCGCTGACCAAACCCATGCCTTGGGTTACGGTTTGCGGGCCTTTGGTGACGACGACTTTGTCGAAAGAATTCGGGTGGATGTAGGCAGTCGGCGGGTCCATACGCATGCTGCAGCCGCCGTAAATAAACTGGTCGTCTGCGTTAATCGACAGGCGCGAACCGCCCAAACCGCGGAACAGCGGATCGCCCGAGCTTCCGCCTTTGCGGATGATGCTCATGTTGGGCACGGATTGTAAAAGGTCCGCACCGTCTCCGGCAGGGAGGGGTTGCAAAGCAGCTTTGGGGTTGAAAGTAACGCTATTGGCTTTTTGTTGTTGTGTGCCGGTGACGGTAACGGGGGAAAGGATAACAGTTTCTTCGGGAACAGGGTCTGTGTCCGCCCAAGCCTGGGAGACGGCTAAGGCAATCGGCAGAAGGAGTAGCTGGTGTTTCATTCTTAGAGCTCCTTTTATTGGTTTAGTTCATTGTGCGTAGTTAATTAATACTTTGGTAGTATAAAGAATGTCAGGCAGTTTGTGAGTAAGAAAACGGTTTTATTTAATTTAAGTCAATATTTTCGAGGCATAATTAAATTATTTGAATAATAGTAATAACCGTGTTGATTAATTGCCTATTTTCTGTTTGGCAGGAAGAGGAGATAAGGCTGTTACGGGGATAAAGAGGGTGGTGTTCGGGAGTGGGATGCAAATCTGTTTTGGCGTGCTGAGACGGCGTGTCCTTTGGCATTCCGTTTACAGTCATTACGATATTTCAAACAACAAAAAGGTCGTCTGAAAATTTTTCAGACGACCTTGGTTTTAACGGGAAACTCCTGACAAACGATACAGACGGTTTATTTAAACCAACCCCTGACGCGCTCCAGCCCACCGAAGTTGATGCAGGCATCGGCGACTGCCTGCGCTTTCGGTTTGGCGCGGTAAGCCACGCCTACGCCGGCTTCTTTGAGCATTGGAATATCGTTCGCCCCGTCGCCCATCGCCAAAACCTGATGCGGCTGCAATCCGAGGCGGTCGCGGTATTCGCGCAATAAATCCGCCTTTGCCTGCGCGTCGATGATTCTGCCTTTCAGACGACCTGTCAGCTTGCCGTTTTCAATTTCCAAAACATTGGCGTGTTGGTATTCGAAGCCGAGGCGTTGTTGCAGCCTTTCGGTGAAAAACGTGAATCCGCCCGACACCAGCATGAATTTCACGCCGTGCGCCTTGCATTCGTCCAGCAAAAATTCCGCGCCGGGCGAGAGCTGCAAAACGTTTTCATAAACCTCCGCCAAAACCCGCTCGTCCAATCCCGCCAACAGGGCGACGCGGCTGCGCAAAGACTGCTCAAAATCCAATTCGCCGCGCATCGAGCGTTCGGTAATTTCCGCCACGCGGTCTTTCAAGCCGACGCCCGCCGCAATTTCATCGACGCATTCAATGGTAATCAGCGTCGAATCCATATCGCTGACAATCAGCCTGAGTTCGCCGAACGCCATATCGGGCAACACGGCATGGTCGATTTGACGGCTGTCCAGCAACGCCGCGTCCGCCTCGCTTAAAGAAAACCCTTCTTCAACGATAAAACGCATACGCTTTTTATCGGCGTAATCAGGCTCGGGCAGGCGGGAAAGGAGGGCGGCAGGCAGGGCTTCGGCGGAAGGAAATTGAAGGACGAGGGCGTGCGGCATGGCGGTGGCTCAAAAAATGCGGATTATATAGTGAAACAACGGAGAATGTTACGGCGGTCAGAGCCTGTAATCGGAAAATGATTTTAAACGCAGACGGCAGTATTTGTAAGGGAATACAGGGATGAAATGTCGAATTGTCGGCTTAACTATTGCCAGTCCACTGAAAATTCGCTATAAGGGGATTATCCGAAATATATTAACATTTATATACAGACAACCCAAAAAAGGATTCAGAGATGAAAATCGGTATCCCACGCGAGTCATTATCCGGCGAAACCCGCGTCGCCTGTACGCCTGCCACCGTTGCCCTGTTGAGCAAACTGGGCTTTGAAACCGTTGTCGAAAGCGGCGCAGGTTTGGAGGCAAGTTTGGATGATGCGGCTTACCAAGCAGCAGGCGCGACCGTTGCCGACAAAGCAACGGTTTGGGCATGCCCTTTGCTTTACAAAGTCAACGCGCCGTCCGAAGGCGAGCTGCCGCTGCTCAAAGAAGGGCAGACCATCGTCAGCTTCCTGTGGCCGCGCCAAAACGAGGCTTTGGTCGAAGCCTTACGCGCCAAGAAAGTCAACGCGCTGGCGATGGACATGGTTCCCCGCATTTCCCGCGCGCAGGCTTTGGACGCTTTGTCTTCGATGGCAAACATCAGCGGCTACCGCGCCGTGATTGAAGCTGCCAACGCTTTCGGCCGTTTCTTCACCGGTCAAATTACTGCCGCCGGCAAAGTGCCGCCCGCGCAGGTTTTGGTGATTGGTGCGGGTGTGGCGGGTTTGGCGGCGATCGGTACGGCAAACTCGCTCGGCGCAGTGGTGCGCGCGTTCGATACCCGCTTGGAAGTGGCGGAACAAATCGAATCGATGGGCGGTAAATTCCTGAAACTCGACTTCCCGCAGGAATCGGGCGGCAGCGGCGACGGCTACGCCAAAGTGATGAGCGACGAATTTATCGCCGCCGAGATGAAACTCTTTGCCGAGCAGGCGAAAGAAGTGGACATCATCATCACCACCGCCGCCATTCCGGGCAAACCCGCGCCCAAGCTGATTACCAAAGAAATGGTGGAAAGCATGAAATCCGGCTCCGTCATCGTCGATTTGGCGGCGGCGACGGGCGGCAACTGCGAACTCACCAAACCGGGCGAATTGTTCGTAACCGACAACGGCGTGAAAATCATCGGCTACACCGACATGGCAAACCGCCTTGCCGGACAGTCTTCCCAGCTTTACGCCACCAACTTGGTCAACCTGACCAAGCTGTTAAGCCCGAACAAAGACGGCGAAATCACGCTGGACTTCGAAGACGTGATTATCCGCAACATGACCGTTACCCGCGACGGCGAAATCACCTTCCCGCCTCCGCCGATTCAAGTTTCCGCCCAGCCGCAGCAAACGTCGTCTGAAAAAGCTGCGCCTGCCGCCAAGTCTGAGCCGAAACCCGTTCCCCTGTGGAAAAAACTCGCGCCTGCTGTCATCGTCGCCGTATTGGTACTGTGGGTCGGCGCGGTTGCACCCGCAGCATTCTTGAACCACTTTATCGTGTTCGTCCTCGCCTGCGTCATCGGCTACTACGTCGTTTGGAACGTCAGCCACTCGCTGCATACTCCGCTGATGTCCGTAACCAACGCCATTTCCGGCATCATCGTCGTCGGCGCGCTGCTGCAAATCAGCCAAGGCAACGGCTTCGTTACCCTGCTTGCCTTCATTGCCATCCTGATTGCCAGCATCAACATCTTCGGCGGCTTCTTCGTTACGCGCCGGATGTTGAATATGTTTAGGAAAGGGTAAAGCATGACTTTAGCCTATTGGTGCATCCTGATCGCATCGCTGCTGCCGCTGTTTTGTTCCTTCATCGCCAAAGCGCAGGGCGGATTCCAGCCGTCGGACAACCGTAATCCGCGCGATTTCCTTGCCCGCACACAAGGCTTGTCGGCGCGCGCCAATGCCGCGCAGCAAAACGGTTTTGAAGTATTCGCCCCGTTTGCCGCCGCTGTTTTGGTGGCACACGCCACAGGCAACGCAGCGCAATCGACCATCAACCTTTTGGCAGTGTCGTTCATTGCCTTTCGTATCGCTTATATTTTCAGCTATCTGAAAGACAAACCGAGCCTGCGTTCGGCAATGTGGACGGGCGGATTTGTCTGCACCATCGGGCTGTTTGTAGCCGCTGTCTGACAGCGGGGTCGTCTGAAAACGAGCGTAGCGAGTTTCGCTAAAACATTTTTTCAGACGACCTGAAACCCGATTTCCGAATATGAGGAGTTCAATCATGAAAGCAAAATGCCTGTGCGGCGACGTATCTTTAGAAGTGGAACACGACAAACACGTCCACGCCTGCCATTGCGGCATGTGCCGCACTTGGGGCAGCGGCGCGACGTTTTCGCTGATTGCCGCCAAGCCGCCGAAAATCGACGGTGAAGAAAATATCTCCCGCTACCATTCGTCCGAATGGGCGGAGCGCGCGTTCTGCAAAAACTGCGGTACACATCTTTTCTACCATTTCATGCCGAACGACAGCTATTTCGTCTTCGCCGGACTGTTTGCCGACAACGCCGATTTCAAATTGGAAGAGCAGATTTACATCGACGCCAAAGCCCCGTATTACGAACTGGCAAACGACACGCCCAAGCTGACTGAAAAAGAATTTTTGGCACAATTCGGCAGCGAATAGGCAACCATACAGAGGTCGTCTGAAAACCCTCATTCCGGATTTTCAGACGACGTTGAATCAACCGCCCCGATAGTCGGAGAACCCTATGAACCTGTCCCCCGAACAAACCGCCGCCCAACTGCGCTGCCCACATGACGAAGCAGGAACAGCGTTCGGGCAGATGATGAACCTGCGCAACCTGACACAGATTCTCGGTTCGTTTGAAGCGGTGCAACTGCAAAACGGAGACCGCATCCTAGAAACGGGTTGCGGCAACGGCGGGCTGCTCGGCTACATTTTGTCGCAGGCAGAAAACCTGCATTACACAGGCTTGGAAATTTCCCCGTTGATGCACGCACAGGCGCAGGCATTCAATGCTCCGTTTCTCGAAGCAGGGCTGGCGGATTACCGGCTGTACGACGGCGGTGCACTGCCTTTTGCCGATGAAAGCTTCGACAAAATCGTTTCCGTCAATACCGTCTATTTTTGGGACGACGCACCAAGCGTACTTTCAGAACTGAGCCGCGTGCTTAAATCCGGCGGGCGGCTATGTCTGAATTTCTGCGAAAAAGACTTTATGGCGAAACTGCCGTTTGCCGCGCACGGCTTCGCGCTCTACGATGCTGCCGACATCCGCTCCCTGTCGGAAAGCCTGCCGTTGCGCTGTATTCGGGAACAGCGAAGCCGCGATTGGGCGGTCAGCAAAAGCGGCAATCTGGTGCGGAGGGAGTTTGTCATAGTCGTCTTTGAAAAATACTAAGCATTAGGGTCGTCTGAAAACCCGAAATTCAGTTTTCAGACGACCCGATTAAAAAACACAGTTACTTTCACAAATAATTGGAGAATCACCATGTCTTCAGGACTCGTTACAGCGGCGTACATCGTAGCCGCGATACTGTTCATCTTTTCGCTGGCGGGGCTGTCCAAGCAGGAAACCGCCAAGCAGGGCTGTTATTCCGGCGTAGCGGGGATGGCGGTCGCCTTGTTCGTTACCGTGTTTTCCGAAAACACCCACGGACTCGGCTGGATCATCATCGCCATGCTCATCGGCGCCGCCGTCGGCATCTACAAAGCCAAAAAAGTAGAAATGACCGAAATGCCCGAGCTGATTGCACTTCTGCACAGCTTCGTTGGCTTGGCAGCCGTTTTGGTCGGCTTCAACAGCTATATCGAGCCGGGCAACGTTTCGCACGATATGCACACCATCCATCTGGTCGAAGTCTATTTGGGTATCTTCATCGGCGCCGTAACCTTCACCGGCTCGCTGGTCGCGTTCGGCAAGCTCAACGGCAAAATCAGCAGTGCGCCGTTGCAACTGCCCGCCAAACACAAGCTCAACCTCGCCGCATTGGTTTTATCCTTTATCCTGATGCTGGTGTTCGTATCCGTTGACGGCAGCGGCTTCATCCTCATCCTGATGACCCTGATCGCCCTCGCATTCGGCTGGCACTTGGTCGCCTCCATCGGTGGCGCGGATATGCCCGTGGTCGTGTCCATGCTGAACTCCTACTCCGGCTGGGCGGCCGCAGCCGCAGGCTTCATGCTCTCCAACGACCTGCTCATCGTTACCGGCGCGCTGGTCGGTTCTAGCGGCGCGATTCTGTCCTACATCATGTGTAAAGCCATGAACCGCTCCTTCATCTCCGTCATCGCAGGCGGCTTCGGTACCGACGGTTCCGCCGCAGCCTCAGGCAGCGAAGAAGTCGGCGAATACCGCGAAGCCAAACCCGCCGAAGTCGCCGAAATGCTGCGCAACGCAAGCAGCGTCATCATCACCCCGGGCTACGGCATGGCAGTGGCGCAAGCACAATACCCCGTTGCCGAAATCACCGAGCTTTTGCGTAAAAACGGCACCGAAGTACGCTTCGGCATCCACCCCGTCGCCGGCCGCCTGCCCGGTCATATGAATGTACTGCTCGCCGAAGCCAAAGTTCCCTACGACATTGTTTTGGAAATGGACGAAATCAACGACGACTTCCCCGAAACCGACGTAGTGCTGGTCATCGGCGCGAACGACACCGTCAACCCCGCCGCCCAAACCGACCCGAACAGCCCGATTGCCGGCATGCCCGTGTTGGAAGTGTGGAAGGCAAAAGAAGTCGTCGTCTTCAAACGCTCAATGAACACCGGCTACGCAGGCGTACAAAACCCGCTGTTCTTCAACGAAAACAGCGTGATGTGCTTCGGCGACGCGAAGAAAACCGTTGATGAAATTTTGGCGGAATTGAAGAAATAACATTTAGAAACCAAGACAAAAGGTCGTCTGAAAACCTGATTTTGAGGTTTTCAGACGACCTTTTCTTATGAACACACTACGTCAAACACACCGCCGCCGTCATTCCCGCGCAGGCGGGAATCCATCGGAAATCCTAAGAAACAGATGTCTGAAAAACAGTTGCCGAGATTTAAAGGTAGATTCACGTCGTAGCCTGTCCTCGCGTAGGCGGGGGCGGGAATGACGGTAGTCAGGCAGAAATTTATACCGTGCCACGCAGCCTGCCCCCTCTCCCGTCTGGCGGGAGAGGGCTGGGGAGAGGGTGGCTCTACGGGCCGCACCAGTTTGATTTTGCCTAAAGCCGCAAAGCCACCCCCATCCTAACCTTCCCCCGCCAGACGGGGGAAGGGACAAGTTGCCGTTGCAGCCACGAGTAGCATAGGCTTTGCCCGCGAAACTTGCCGTATGTTAATTCGAAGGATAGCTGTATTTTTATTCATTCGTGGGCAAAGCCCACGCTACTTGAGTTTTTCTAAAGCCCGAATCTCAAGGTTTTCAGACGCCCCTGTTTGTACCTGCGACCTGCTCCCTCTCCCGTCCGGCGGGAGAGGGCTGGGGAGAGGGTGGCTCTGTGGGCTACACGAATTTGATTTTACCTAAAGCCACAAAGCCCCCCCCATCCTAACCTTCCCCCGACGGACGGGGGAAGGAATAAGGTTGCTGATACGGTAAAAGGTTGTCTGAAACTGAAAACTTAGTTTCAGACGACCTTTTCTTATAAACAAATCACGCCAAACACCCCGCCGCCGTCATTCCCGCCCCCGCCTACGCGAGGACAGGCTACGGCGGGAATCCATCGGAAATCCTAAGAAACCGATGTTTGAAAAACAGTTACCGAAATTTAAAAGTAGATTCCCGCCTGCGCGGGAATGACGATAGCCGGACAGAAATCTATGTCGAGACGTGCGACCTGCCCCCCTCTCCCGTCCGGCGGGAGAGGGTTGGGGAGAGGGTGGCTCTGTGGGCTGCACAATTTGATTTTGCCTAAAGCCACGAAGCCACCCCTATCCTAACCTTCCCCCGCCAGACGGGGGAAGAGACAAAGTTGCAGTTGCAGCAACGAGTAGAGTGGGCTTTGCCCACGAAACTTGGCGTATGTTCATTCGAAGGATAGCTGTGTTTTTATTCATTCGTGGGCGAAGCCCACGCTACTTGAGTTATCCCAAACCTGCGTTGATTGAATAAACGAGGTCGTCTGAAAACCTGATTTGATTTTAAGGTTTTCAGACGACCTCTTATTATAAACAAATCACGCCAAACTCCCCGCCGCCGTCATTCCCGCGCAGGCGGGAATCCATCAGAAATCCTAAGAAACTGATGTTTGAAAAACAGTTGCCGAGAGTTAAAAGTAGATTCCTGCCTGCGCGGGAATGACGGTAGTCGGACAGAAATTTATACCGTGACATGCAGCCTGCTCCCTCTCCCGTCCGGCGGGAGAGGGCTGGGGAGAGGGTGGCTCTATGGGTTGTACGAATTTGATTTTACCTAAAACCGCAAAGCCACCCCCATCCTAACCTTCCCCCGCCGGACAGGGGAAGGAACAAGGTTGTTGATATAATAAAAGGTCGTCTGAAACCAAAATCCCATTTTCAGACGACCTCTCTTCATCCTTCCGCAAAATCTCTAACCCTCAAACGGTGCAATCTCAAACAGGCTGTTTACCGCAAGCCGTTTGCGTCCAGCCATTTCTCCAAGTCTTCGGCGCTGATTTTGCCGCCGTTTTCTTCCAAATCGAGTTTGTTGACTTGTTTGCCTTTGCTGTATTTCGCTAGGACGGGCGTGCCGCCGAGTTTGTATTGTTGGCGGAACGCGGTCCATGCTTCTTTGTCCTGGTGCAGGAGGTGGACGTTGACGAAGTAGATTTTGCCGTTCAGGTTGCGGCTGGCGATGTAGCGTTTGAACATGGGTTCGAAGGCGTTGCAGTCGCCGCAGCTTGGACGGCCGATGTAGGCGTAAACGGTGTCTCCGTTGGCGACGCGTTTTTTGAAGCTCTCGACGGTCAGGCTGTCGAGGTGGAAGTAGATGTCGGAATAGGTGTCTTCCAGACGCTTGGTGTTTTCGGCGGAAAGGCGCACGGCGGTTTGCGCTTCGGACAGGCTGTTTTTCAGGGCTTCGGTTTCGCGGTCGGCGGCGCAGGAACACAAGAGCAGCGCGGCGGTCAGGACGGGCAGGATTTTCATGATTCGGTTCCTTGGTTGCGATAGGGAAAGTATACGCTTTTCGCGGCGGCGGGGTCGTCTGAAACGCGGGAAACGGCTTTTTTCAGACGACCTTTTGATGTATGGCAATGGGCGGGCGAAGTAGCGTTGTGTAGCGTGTGCTTTGCTCGCGGTGGTTGGGGGGAGGGCGTCGGCTTGCTGCGGGTTGAAGCCATCCCCTGCAAAACGGTAGAATGGCGGCAGTTTGACAGACGGTTTGCTCCGATATTCGGGCGCGCCGTTTCTATACCGATATAAACCATCCAATCAAAGGAAACCTTCATGACGACATTCCCCATCGCGCGCGCGGGCGATAAGACACTCGAAATCCAAGGCAAAATGGCGAACCGCCACGGCTTGATCGCCGGTGCGACCGGTACGGGTAAAACCGTGACCCTGCGCCGTATGGCGGAAGCCTTCAGCAGCGAGGGCGTTCCCGTATTTTTGGTTGACGTCAAAGGCGATTTGTCGGGTATCGCGCAAGCGGGTGCTGCCAGCGGCAAGGTGGGCGAACGCATTGCCGAGTTTGGCTTGGGCGAGCAATGGCTGCAAAGTTTCCCCGTGCGCTTTTGGGATGTTTACGGCGAAACCGGCATTCCGGTGCGCGTGACCGTTTCTGAAATGGGCCCGCTGCTGCTGGCGCGTTTGATGAACCTGAACGATACGCAGGAAGGCTTGTTGAACCTTGTGTTCAAAGTCGCCGACGACAAAGGCTGGCACATTCTGGATTTGAAAGACTTGCGCAGTATGCTGAAACACGTTTCCGACCACGCTTCGGAATACCGCACGCAATACGGCAACGTCTCCGCCGCCAGTATCGGCGCGATTCAGCGGCAGCTTTTGACGCTGGAGAACGAAGGCGCGGAAAAATTCTTCGGCGAGCCGTCGCTCAACTTGCAAGATTGGATGCAGACCGACAACGGCAAAGGTGTCATCAATATCCTCAATTCGGAAAAACTGATGCACTCGCCGCGTATGTACAGCGCGTTTTTGCTGTGGATGTTGGCGGAATTGTTTGAAACCCTGCCCGAAGTCGGCGATTTGGACAAGCCGAAATTCGTGATGTTCTTTGACGAAGCGCATTTGATGTTCGACAACGCCGCCAATGCGCTGGTGGAGCAGGTCGAACAAGTCGTGCGCTTGATCCGTTCCAAAGGCGTGGGCGTGTATTTTGTGACCCAAAACCCGCTCGATTTGCCCGATACCATCCTCGGACAGCTCGGCAACCGCGTGCAACACGCCCTGCGTGCCTTCACGCCGCGCGACCAAAAAGCGGTTAAAGCCGCTGCCGAAACCTTCCGCAGCAATCCGAATATCAAAGTTGCCGAAGCGATTGCGGAACTGGGCGTCGGGGAAGCACTCGTTTCCTTCCTCGATGAAAAAGGTATGCCCGAGCCGGTAGAACGCGCGCTCGTCCTGCCGCCGCAATCTTCCTTGACCCCGCTTACCGCCGAAGAGCGCAACCGCTTTTTCCAAAACGATGATTTGTATCCGACCTATAAAGACATGGTGGACAATTATTCCGCCTTTGAAGCTTTAGCCGAAGCCGACAGTCAGGCTGCGGCGGAGAAAGAGGCGGCAGCGGCGGCAAAAGAGCAGGAAAAAGCGCAGAAAGCCGCTGAAAAAGAAGCCGCCAATGCCGACCCCGGCATACTCGGCGGACTGCTCGGCGGCTTGAGCGGCGGACGCAAAAAGTCAGGACAAGGCTTGGGCTACAACGTTGCCGACGCTATCGGCAGCCAAATCAACCGCCAAGTGACCAACGCCATTTCCCGCAGCGTGATGGGCATTATTAAAAATATGTTTAAAAAATAAGGCGTGAAAAGAAGGCAAAGGTCGTCTGAAAGCCTGAAAATCGGTTTTCAGACGACCTTTTATAGTGGATTAACTTTAAACCAGTACGGCGTTGCCTCGCCTTAGCTCAAA
>CAUOMQ010000055.1:0-14845 GCA_963456805.1 uncultured Neisseria sp.
TCGGTTCCGTACTATCTGTACTGTCTGTGGCTTCGTCGCCTTGTCCTGATTTAAATTTAATCCACTATACATGATGGGACGGTCAAAGGTCGTCTGAAAAATGATGGGTTGAAAACAGTTGAATTTTACCCGAAAAAAAGCGGATATGCCGTAACGACATATCCGCTTTGATTACATTCGATTTTAGGAGAACAGGCGCAGGGCTTGTTTGCTGCCGGGTTTGATGCCGACTTTGAGCATTTCCTCCTGACGCGCCAAGACGTAATTGCGAATGTCTTTGAGCCATTGGGTAGAAACTTCTTCCATTTTGTCGTTGACCAGATCCAAGCCCAACTGACCGGAGAGGCGTACTGCCAAGTCCATGAAGAGGTCGAAGGTTTTTTCGCCGGCGGGCGCATGCGGGATGTCGAGCAGCATGCTGAAGCCTTTGTAGGACTGGTTGTCCAACAGGGCGTTGGTAAACGCGTCGCCTGTGAGGCTGTGGATGGCAAACATCGGGCTGCCGGTTTGTCCGGTGTAGTGGAATGCGCCGTCTTCGCCCAACACGAATCCGAGGTTTTCAACAGAAGCGCGCAGTTCGACGCCGCTGATGTTGCTGTGTGAAACCAAGTGGATGGCGATGGTTTGATCGACGCGGGCGCAGAAGGTGTCCAATGCCTGCGCGACTTCGGTAAACGCCGCCAAATCGGTGTGGAGGACTTTGCCGCCCATCAGTTGGGCGAAGGTGTCAACTTGTTGGTTGAACTGTTGCAATTCTTCTTGGGTTGCCAAACCGTTGCGGCTGACTGCTTGCAGACCGACAACGAAACCTTGGTAATACACGCTCGGAATCGGTTCGGCAACTTGGAAGCGGTCGTCCATGGTGCAGCCGATGATTTGGAAACGGTGGCGGTTGGACAGGCGGGGCAGGGCGTGCAGCTCTTGCGCTTCGGAGAGGGCGATGTAGGCGAGGTAGTCGAAGCGCGGGTCAAACCACGGCAATTCGACTTGAGACAATTCGTCCAAGCTGACCAAAGGTTGGTTGGCGGCGGACGGTAGGTTGACCGGCTCGTCGCTGGCGGCTTGGGTAGTGATTTCGTTGTTCAGACCGATGACGGTATGCTGTACCGGCTCGTCGGTAAAGTCGTCTTCAATCGCCAACTCGACATCGGTTTTGATGGCGGAAGGTTTGGCGAGTTTGGCTTTGGCGGCGAAGATTTCGTCTTGTTCTTGCAGATTGCGCAGTGCGGCTTCTTGGGCTTTGTTCGCTTTTTTGACGAACAGGCCTTTGCCGCCGGATTCTTTACCGTCGCGCACATGGCTGGTTTTACTGTTCAGGAGCGCGTCTTTATCGGAGTGGCCGAACTGTTCGCGCACCTGTTTGCGGTATTGGTTTTCTTGGTACATATTGTAGGCGATGACGGCAAGGATGACTGCCAAGCCTAAGACGATGAAAATCATGGGTAATCACTTTTTTGTAAGAGCGGCATTCCGTCTTCGTTGCCCGGGGTGGTTTGCCTTTGGGCGTATGCGGAATCGTATTGCCGCGAGTAAGTTCGTCGGAGTCGGACACGGATTGTCCCGTATGGATGCTCGATTATAACGAAAATAAACTTTTCTGACAGCAAATGCCGAGAATGATAGCCCAAAATCGGGCTAGGTCGTCTGAAAAATGCTATATGGCATTTTTGAGCGATTAACGGACAACCGGAAAACCTGCCGCCTGCAATCTTTGCCAGTCGAAAAAGTGGCCGGGGTCGGTTTTGCGGTCGGGAGCGATGTCCTGATGACCGGTAACAACGGTGATGGGGTAATGCCCGACCAGCGCTTGCAGCAGGGTTTCCAGCGTTTGATATTGCGCCTCGGCAAACGGCTCGAAATCGCAGCCTTCCAATTCGATACCGACCGAAAACGTGTTGCACTTTTCACGTCCGCGAAACGACGACACGCCTGCGTGGTACGCCATATCGTCGCAAGAAACGAACTGCACCGCCTCGCCCTCGCGGGTGATCAGAAAATGGCTGGAAACGCGCAAGGTGTGGATGACGCTGAAAAACGGATGTTCATCGGGGTCGATGCGGTTGGTAAACAGCTTTTCCACCGCGCCCGTCCCATATTCGAAAGGCGGCAGCGAAATATTGTGTAAAACCACCAGCGACACGGCTTCTGATTCTGCACGCGGCTCGAAGTTCGGCGAAAACGCGCGGCGCGCAGGCTGCCACCAGCCTTGTTGCCAGTCAATGTCTTGGCATTCGGACGGAAGATTCATATTCAGACGACCCTTTATTTCAGACGACCACTGAGGCGGAAAAAACATACGTCGGGCGGGCGCGCAGGGAAGAAGGCGCGCATTTCGGTTATACTGTCGCACGACGTTCACAAATCAAAAATCCTACCATGCTGAAAAAAATGTTGAAATGGTTTGCGGTATTTTTTGTTGCCGTTGCCGCCGTGTTCGCCGCCTTGCTGTTTGTTCCCAAAGACAACGGCAAAGCATACCGCATCAAAATTGCCAAAAACCAAGGTATCTCTTCCGTCAGCCGTACACTTGCCGAAGACGGAGTCGTTTACAACCGCCATGTGCTGGTCGCAGCCGCCTACCTGATAGGCGCACACAACAAACTCAACGCCGGCTCGTACCGCCTCCCTTCCAACATTTCCGCATGGGGCATTTTACAGAAAATCCGCAACGGCAGACCCGATGCCGTTACCGTTCAAATCGTCGAAGGTTCGCGTTTTGCCACCATGCGTAAAATCATCGATAACACGCCCGACATCGAACACAAAACACGCGGCTGGAGCGATGCGGAACTCATGCAGGCGATTGCCCCCGACGCGCTCAGCAGCAACCCGGAAGGCCAGTTCTTCCCCGATAGCTACGAAATCGACGCAGGCAGCAGCGATTTGCAAATCTACCAAACCGCTTATCAAACCATGCAACGTCGTCTGAACGACGCCTGGGAAGATCGCCAAAGCGGATTGCCCTACAAAAATCCGTATGAAATGCTGATTATGGCGAGCCTGATTGAAAAAGAAACCGCCCACGAAGACGACCGCGCCCATGTTGCTTCCGTATTCGTCAACCGCCTCAACATCGGCATGCGCCTGCAAACCGATCCGACCGTGATTTACGGCATGGGCAGCGCGTATAAAGGCAAAATCCGAAAAGCCGACCTCCAGCGCGATACGCCGTATAACACCTACACCCGCAGCGGCTTAACCCCGACCCCCATCGCCCTGCCAAGCAAAGCCGCCCTTGAAGCCGCCGCGCATCCGTCGAATGAAAAATACCTCTATTTCGTCTCCAAAATGGACGGCACCGGCTTGAGCCAGTTCAGCCATAATCTGGAAGAACACAACGCTGCCGTACGCAAATACATTTTGAAGAAATAGGTTGAACTGAGCCTCAAAAGCATAAAGGTCGTCTGAAAATCTGTAAAACCGGTTTTCAGACGACCTTTTGTCTTAGGACGATTTAGAACAGATTATTATTGTTTATCTTTATCAAGTTATTTTATAGTGGATTAACTTTAAACCAGTACGGCGTTGCCTCGCCTTGCCGTACTATCTGTACTGTCTGCGGCTTCGTCGCCTTGTCCTGATTTAAAGTTAATCCACTATATTTTCATTGCTACTGCAAAATAAAAAGCGGTCTGAAACCTTATTTGGTTTACAGACCGCTTTTATTATTTATGCCTTATCGGGTAGGCGGTTCGGCGTATCCGTCATCGGCGGGAAAGGCTTGAGGTTCATTTCTGCTGCGGTTTGGGTCGTACAGTTCGAAAATTGCAGTGCCGATTACACCCGTATTGCGGATGGAGCCATTATCCGAGTTGGCGGCATAAGAGTCGCGGGGGCTGCTGAAGACAAACGACGCCACCGCGCTGCTGCTTTTGCGGAAACCTTCGATTTCTAAAGAATCATGAGGGTACAAGACATAACCGTCGGCGTATTTACTGGCCGATTTGCCTGAAATCACATCCAAACCATCAACGCTGGCTACGATTTCCAAGGTTTTGTTGCTGTTGTTTTGATAGACCAAACGGTATGCCTGTCCGTCTGTACCGCGCAGATAGTAGTTGCCTTTGTCACGGAATATCGGCAGCAGGCTGCCATCGTCACCGCGTACAGACAATTCCACTTTGCCTGAAGCTAAAGCAATCGAATTGACGCTGCGACCGCGATAATCTTTGGAAGAGTAGTTTAATACGCTTTGCGCCAAAGGTTCCTGGCTGACACGGCGCAAATTTACGGAATGAACAGGAGATTCCACCTCATCGCCCCAACCCGTTCCTAATTTCTCTGCCGCTTGCGCACTTTGGCTCGGTACGGCTGAATTGGTGGCAGCAGGCGCTTCAACTGTTTGATGTGATTGTGAACAGGCTGCTAAAACGGCAGCCAGCAACACCGGCAGCCATAATTTAAATTTCATTTGAGGCATAATCGCTCCTACGATAAATTGGATGATGGATAAACAACCTGAAATTACATAATGAAACTTTCTGTATCATTATTGTTTTTTCTAAGCAACAGAAACAATACAGCAAAAGAGTTATCCATAATCTATACACTTACTCTAAATGGGTAAGGAACAGTATTACATCATACTTTGTAGGTTTATACGTCTAAAGCGCTTATCAAAGAACTTTTCTCATTGGAGCATTGTCAATAAACAGGATAAATAAGGGTAAAACCGTCGGTCAGGCCGTCTGAAAGTCATCTTCAAGACTTTATTTATGATTCTAAAGAGTTTTATAGTGGATTAAATTTAAATCAGGACAAGGCGACGAAGCCGCAGACAGTACAGATAGTACGGCAAGGCAAGGCAACGCCGTACTGGTTTAAAGTTAATCCACTATAAATAGTGTATTGTCGACTTCAATGATGAAGATTTGTTGAGAGATACCGTATTGTTATGGATGGCAATTTTGACGGCACACTAGAAGATGCTTCTATCGAAGGATAAAATGACGATGAAAATTAAAGTAGCTATGCTGGGTATTACCGGCTTGATATTGTCCGGCTGCTTTTTCGCCAATGACGAAATCAAGTTGGATGATATTGGGAATTTCAAAATTACAGTCAATGAAGCTAAGGATTATAGGCAGGTTCATTTGACAGGTTTAGTAGGCAATAGCGCAATGGGCATTTCAGATATAAAGACAACTTCCCGCAATGATGAGCTGAATATTACTTTATTTCAAAAATTGGCGGATTCAAAATATTCAGGAAGGCTAGATAAAGAAATTGCTCTTGAACGCAATATTAAAAAGATTACTTATGGTTCTAAACACGAGATTATCTGGCAGGAGTAAATCGGTTTTATTCGGTATCTCTATTGCTTTTCAATAATACTGTTTAGCGGTTTAAACACAAAGAAAAAGGTCGTCTGAAATTAAAGTTTCAGACGACCTTTGTGCTTGGAGGGTATCGACAATAAAAGCGCGGTCAAATTTTAAAGCATTTTTGTAAATGGCTTTCAAAGTCTGACGGATTGCTTTCATCCAATACAGATACCCAATCTATCCTCAAACCTCGGCGGTTTGTATCAAGCAATATTGTTGGGTTGTTTATATAACTCAGAACGGAATATCGTCGTCGATGTCTTCGACAGGGGCTGCCGGTGCGGCGGGTGCTTGGCGGCGTGGGGCGGCAGGAGGCTCTTGGTTTTGCGGGGCGGCTTGGTACTGTTGTTGCGGCGCTTGTTGTTGGTAGCCGCCTTGGCTGTAACCGCCGTCGTCGTAAGGTGCGCCGCCGCTGTTGTCGTTGCGGCCGCCGAGCATTTTCATTTCATTGGCGATAATGTCGTATGCGGTGCGTTCGATGCCGTCTTTGCCTTGGTATTTACGGCTTTGGATGCGGCCTTCCAGATAAACTTGGCTGCCTTTTTTCAGGTATTGTCCGGCGATTTCGGCAAGACGGCGGTACATGGTGATGTTGTGCCACTCGGTGCGTTCTACGCGCTGGCCGTTGCGGTCGTTCCATGTTTCGCTGGTGGCGACGCTGAAATTGCAGACGGCCTCGCCGTTGGGCATATAGCGGACTTCGGGGTCGCGACCGAGACGGCCGATAAGGATGACTTTGTTCAATGACATTTTTTAAACTCCTGTGATGATGTTTTCGGCGGCTTCTTGGTCAAATCCTTTTTGCAACGCCTTGATGTAAATAGTTTGTTTGTCTGCACTGAAGGTAATGCTTTCGACGCCTTCGACTTGGGACAATGCTTGGTAGAGCGAATCGTATTTTTCCTGCCATGCGGGGCTGACGGGATAGCTGAGGTTTTTGACGGGTTTGGGCGCGGGGGCGAGTATGGCGATGACCAGCCACAACAGCATCAACGCGCTGCAAAAGGTGAAAACGCCTGCAAAGCCGTATTGTTGAAACAGCCATCCGCCGCTTGCGCCGCCCACAAACAGCCCGACGGACTGCATGGTATTGTAAACGCCCATCGCCGTGCCTTTCAAATCGGCCGGTGCAATCTTAGATACCATGGACGGCAGGCTGGCTTCCAATACGTTGAAGCCGATAAAGTAAACAACCAGATAGGCGGTAATTAGCCAAATCGAGTGCATGCCGAACAATAAGCCGATTTGCGCCGCGGCGATGCAGGCGATGCCGAGGATGAAGACTTGCTTGAGCTTGTTGCGGGTTTCGCCGATGATGATGAGGGGGATCATAATCACCAGCCCTGCAATAGTCGAGGGCAGATAGACTTTCCAATGCTGGATTTTTTCCAAACCGAGCTGCGTCATGGCAAAAGGCAGGGCGGTGAACAACGCCATTTGTGCGGCGTGCAGTGCGAAAATGCCGAAATCCAGGTTGAGAAGCTGGCGGTCACGGAGGACTTCGCCCATGCGCGAGGGCTGCGCCTGTGTGTCTTCGTGCAGCTTGGACACTTCGGGATCAGGAGTCATCCAAGCGACAACGCCTATGCTGATGACGGTCAGGATACCGGTCAGCATAAACAACCCGGGAACGCCGATTATGTCGGCAATCATCGGGGCGACCACCAGGCTGACGGAAAAGGTCAAACCTATGCTCAAGCCTATCATCGCCATTGCGCGGGTACGCACACCGTCTCGGGTCAGGTCGGCAAGCAGCGCGGTCACTGCTGCGCTGACTGCGCCCGCCCCTTGGATGGCGCGCGCGGCAACCAGCATGGGCAATGAGTTGGCGGCAGCGGCGAGAAAACTACCGGCGGCAAAGACAATCAGTCCGACATAAATGGTTTTTTTGCGCCCGAATTTATCGGAGGCGATGCCCAAAGGCAGTTGCAGCAAAGCCTGTGTCAGTCCGTAGATACCCATTGCCAGACCGACCAAGGTTTTGTTGTTTTCCGCGCCGGGTAACGAGGCGGCATATAAGGACAAAACGGGGAGAACCAAGAACATCCCCAACATACGCAGTGCGTAAACGCCGGAGAGGGTGGTGCTGGCACGCCATTCGTGCGGGAACATTTGGATGCGGGTGTCTTTTGCCATAAACGGTTTTTCAGACGACCCGGTAGAATTTTGAGGTCGTCTGAAATTTTAAAATTATCAGATGTGCGGATTATACAGGATTCAAAAGGGTTTGCATTTGCACGGGCCGCAGCCGTTTATACCCCGCGGTCAGCCCCACTGCCAACGGTTGCGCCATGCGCCTAAGACGGCGTTGGGGTATTTGTTGCTGCCCAGGCTGCCGTTGAAGCGCGCCAAAGCGCGGACGATGTTGCCTTTTTCGATATTGTTGTAGTGGCGCAGGATGGTGCAGCCGTAGCGCAGGTTGGTGCGGATGTCGAACAGGTTGTGCGAAGGTTTGCCGATATAGTTTTTCCAAAACGGCATGACCTGCATCAGCCCGCGCGCGCCCACGCCGCTGATGGCATATTGGCGGAACGCGCTTTCGACTTCGATCAAACCCAGAATCACTTGGGTATTCAACCCCGCGCGGCTGCTTTCGTATTGGATGTTGACCAGCAGGCGGCGGCGTTCGGCGGCATCGGGAACGTAGCGGGCAAGGCGGGAGGACATTGCCGCCAGCCAGCGTTCGCCTTCGTTTGGATCGGCGAACACGAGGCGCGGCGGATTGACATTGTTGATGGAGCTGCGCATCACTGAAGCGACATCGTCGGCAAGCGTTTCTTCGCGTTGCGCGCCGGCGAGTGCGGCTGCAGGACTGAGCAGCAATGCGCCGCCAGCCAGTAAAAAGCGGCGGCGGGACGGGGATTCGGGCGTGAGGATCAGGTTTTCCGTTTTCATGTGTACTGTCATTCGTTTAGTCGGTTTAAAGGTCGTCTGAAAACCCTATTTTTGTTTTCAGACGACCTTTTGACGTTTGCAAAACGGGTATTATAAGAATATCTCCGTGCGGAATCAAAGGTGGCGTACATCATTGATGAGCAGATTGACTTGAAACAGACAATGCGTGATACATCAATACGGTGCAATATTGCGGCGGTTTAAAGTTGATCTGCGATATTGTCAATCAACGGCGGGACAGAGTAACATTAGAGCTTCGTTTATCCACCGGTATCCCTTCATGACCACTACGCCCACCAACGTCCTGGCATCCGTCGATTTAGGTTCCAACAGCTTCCGCCTCCAAGTTTGCGAAAACAACAACGGACAACTGAAAGTCATCGATTCCTTCAAACAAATGGTGCGTTTTGCCGCCGGTTTGGACGAACATAAAAACCTCGACGAAGCATCCCAAGAGCGCGCCTTGGACTGTTTGGCAAAATTCGGCGAACGGCTGCGCGGATTCAAGCCCGAACAAGTGCGCGTCGTGGCGACCAATACCTTCCGCGTAGCAAAAAATATCGCCCAATTCCTACCCAAAGCCGAACCCGCACTGGGCTTCCCCATCGAAATCATCGCAGGCCGTGAAGAAGCCCGCCTCATTTACACCGGCGTCGTCCACACCCTGCCGCCCAACGGCGACAAAATGCTCGTCATCGACATCGGCGGCGGCTCAACCGAATTTGTCATCGGCTCCGACCTCCAGCCGCTCGCCACCGAAAGCCTGCCCCTAGGCTGCGTCACTTACAGCCTGCGTTTTTTCCAAAACAAAATCACCGCCAAAGATTTCCAAGCCGCCATCTCCGCCGCACGCAACGAAATCCAGCGCATCAGCAAACTCATGAAGCGTACAGGTTGGGACTTCGCCATCGGCACATCCGGCTCCGCCAAATCCATCCGCGACCTCATCGCCGCCGAGCTGCCCCAAGAAGCCGACATCACTTACAAAGGCATGCGCTACCTCGCCGACCGTATTATTGAAGCCGGTTCCGTCAAAAAAGCCAAATTCGAAAGCCTCAAGCCCGAGCGCGTGGAAGTGTTCGCCGGCGGACTGGCTGTCATGATGGCAGCGTTTGAAGAACTCGAACTCACCAAAATGACCGTTACCGAAGCCGCCCTGCGCGACGGCGTGTTCTACGACCTGATTGGACGCGGTTTGAACGAAGACATGCGCGATCAGACGACCGCCGAGTTCCAAAACCGCTACCACGTCAGCCTCAACCAAGCCAAACGCGTCGCCGAAACCGCACAAGCCTTTATGGACAGCCTGTGCCACGCCAAAAACGTAACCGTCCAAGACCTTGCCCAATGGCAACAATATCTCGGCTGGGCAGGCAGGCTGCACGAAATTGGACTCGACATCGCCCACACCGGCTACCACAAACACTCCGCCTACATCCTCGAAAACGCCGATATGCCCGGTTTTTCCCGCAAAGAGCAAACCATACTCGCGCAACTGGTCATCGGACACCGCGGCGACATGAAAAAAATGGCGGACATCGTCGGTAGCAGTGAAATGCTTTGGTACGCCGTCCTTTCCCTGCGCCTCGCTGCACTTTTCTGCCGCGCCCGCCTGCCTTTGGATCTGCCGCCGCAAACCCAACTGCGCGCCGACGAAACCGGCAAAGGCTTCATCCTGCGCATCAGCCAAAACTGGCTCGAACAACACCCCCTAATCGCCGCCGCGCTCGACTACGAAAGCGCGCAATGGCAAAAGATCGATATGCCTTTCAACGTGCAGCCTCAATAGGGTCAAAATGGCAAAAAGGTCGTCTGAAAATTGGATTCAGACGACCTTTTTACCTTTTTGTATATGAACCGTTTGTATCCGCAGGGTAGATATTTTTACCCAAATATGATTTGCCGATCATTCAATACAAAATATGTTTCTTTAAATAGCCTGATTCAATCATTGGGAAAACATCAATCAGAGGGGAAGGTACTATAATATCTGCGTGATAAATTATTACTTCTTCATTTTTGTTTAATTCATTCTTATATTTTCTGTACAGATTTTTATCATTATCGAAAAACCAAATTAAAGCATATATCTTCCCATGAATATTTTCTGATTCATGATATAACTTTTTAAATTTATCCCTATTTCCTTCTTTATTCAGTCTTTCAAAGCTATTGCTTTGCTTGGATTTCGACCCTTCCTCTCCAATTAATTTACTTTCCAATGCTTTGGCATGGGCCAATCTTGAAACATCACTATCATTTTTACCTGAACGAAAATTCATATTTCCTCCGGC
The DNA here is from genome assembly GCA_963456805.1 of uncultured Neisseria sp. Taxonomy (GTDB): domain Bacteria; phylum Pseudomonadota; class Gammaproteobacteria; order Burkholderiales; family Neisseriaceae; genus Neisseria. Next base: position 10,514 of record CAUOMQ010000055.1, read on the forward strand.
TATTGCCGTAGTTAAGAAAAATAAACCTAACAGAGCTATGAGCATTTTCTGCCATTTCGTTTTGTCGGTTTTAAAAATGAGGATTCCCATAATAATGCTCCTTTCTGAGAGGTCGTCTGAAAAATCATTTTCAGACGACCTGAACTTTATTGCGGCAAGACAAGATTGTCTAACGTCAGACCCGCATCGCGCAAGCTTTATGCGTATTGCTCAAACACGGTTTGATAATCGTCCGGTATTTGCGGACAGGTATAGGAAAATTCATCTGTTTTACGTTGGTAGTCCCAGTCTTGGCGGAGGTTTTTGATATAAGGGTGGCGTGTATCGTAATGGCAGAAAATATCACGCAGATTGCTCGAAAACAGGTGGCGTATGTTTCCCAGCGGGATGCGGTCGCGGCGGCATTCGGCGGTAAGTATGTCTAATATTTGGGCAATCAGATTGGTGTCGCCTTGAATGTGTCGAACGAGATAACTCAAGTCATACAAATCCTTAAAGCGCGGACGGACGAGCGTTTGATGCAGCTTCCATGCAATTTGTGGGGCGAGCGGTACGGAATAGGGCAGCGTAAATTGGTCCATCGCCGTATTGAATACGGTGTAGTAATCGGGCTCGAAGGGCAAATCCAGATTAAACGATACATCAACGCTTAATTCTACAAGCTGACCGTTGATGGTGCAGGTCAAATCGGTATTGGTGGTGGGAAAATCGTCCGACATGGCGTAATCCACATTGCGCCAAAAGGGATTTTGGGAGAATGGTGTGAAGGTCACGCCATCATAGGCATAAGCGGTAGTTACGGCTTGCGCCCATTTATTCAGACTGTTTTCGGCTGAACGATAGTCTTCTTTATACGGCAACATCACATAATCCAAATCGGCAGGCAGGCGCATTTGCAGATTGGGAAAATATTGGCGCGTGATGTGGCTGCCTTTAAGCATGAAGGGAAAATCCAAGCTGGCGGCGCGGCGGATAAATGCTTCTTGGGCGATAAGCTCCAGCAGCCGGGTTTCGGAAAGGTCGGGATACTGAAGGGCGTAGAGTTCAATGGGATTCATGATGCGTTTTGAGCAAGGTTATATAGTGGATTAACTTTAAATCAGTACGGTGTTGCCTCGCCTTGCCGTACTATCTGTACTGTCTGCGGCTTCGTCGCCTTGTCCTGATTTAAAGTTAATCCACTATAAAACAGGGACATGGCTTGAGCACGCTGTTCGTTGGATATGGGAATTCAGACGATCTGAAGGATTCCTCTCAATGCGTCCATCCTTTATCCAAATCCAAATTGCCATCATACACACAATATTCAAATTGCTGTTTGATAAGGGATACCGAATCGGGCAGATCGTCTAACAACTTTTGTACACGCCCAACAAACTCAGTGTAATTACCCGAATGGCGCACGGTAATAAACCGTTGGTCAGGCGTATGGCGTAAAGTGTTGCGCGACAGATGGGCATGGCAGCAAGAGCAGTAGGCGCGCAGGGTAGGCAATTCTTCAGTCTTATGCCGCACCTTGCCGTGCCATTCGAAATAACAGGGTTTTTCGTTTGGATAGCTCGTCTGAAAACAGACAGCGCAGTCGGCAGGAATTTCAATTTTTTCACGCACGATGGTAAAGCCTTGCGCGGCGAACCGATTGGCAAGCATCTGTATATGCTGCCGAACAGCATGATAATCGTCTGACTGTATCACAGCGGAAAACATCGGTTGCTGAGGATGCTCGCCCTCGGGCAGTTCGATTAGCACGGCTTTGCCTCCCAAGTCGGCGCAGGTTGTCTGAAAACGGGGAAGGGCAGAGTAAGGTTGCGGCGTGGCAGTAAGGTGGAGTTCGTAATACATGGTTTCAGACGACCTTAATGTTCTAGATTGTTTCGTTTATTTGTTTCGGTAGGCCGGATTGCAGGAAATCGGACATTTCGCGATAAAACGCCATAACAATTTGCATTTTTTGCCGGTCCGATTCGCTTGTTTGAGGTCGAATGTTTATTTCATCTATCAATTCGCGCAACGGGCGGCGTTTGGTGGGATTGGCTTCGTCCAATATAAAATACAGAATTCCCCCGTCTTGTATCAACCTGCGGCGGGCATCCATTATATGACTGTTAAAAAATAAATTTTGAATCAGATTGGTGCGTTGTTCATCATTTTGTGGAGGTTTAGCGGTCTCAGGAAGCAACACGGTTTTGTTGCATACGCAGGACTGAGACTGATTGAGCGCAAAAACGGGCAGGTAAAACATCATTAACATTGCCTTCAGAATATCGCAGAAATGCCCTTCAGCCTCGTCATCGCCCTGCTGCAGACAAGCGGGGAGTTGGCAGGTTTGAAGGGTAAAGTCACATTCGCTGCGGCCTGTAGGCAAACCCAGTCCCAGATCCAAATAAAAATGACCGTCCAGTTCGATAAAATGCCATGGCGCATGGTTGGCGCGTACGCGCGGCAGATGCAGATAGGGATTGTGGCAAATCCTTAGGTACAGGCGGATCAGATGGGCAATATTACCGCAATAAGCAGGGTTGAGTTGAAGCACGCGGTTAATGCGGACGCTCTTTTCTTTTGGGCGGAGGAAGCAGGGCGGTTGTTTGGTTTTCATTAGAATGGTTGGGTGGTTTTTGTCGTAGCCAGGTGTGTTTAAATTAGTTTGGTGTAAGGGGTGTGTAGAACGCACGCCCACGGTTTTGCTGTTTAGACGACTTCTTCTATGTCAGCCACCTTAATCCTTCTGGTTAAGGAGGTTTCTACGTTACAACAAACCGTATGCAAGCAGAAACATGGGTAGCAAGGAAGAACGTTCCTATAACACAATTTGATATACCTAATTCTGAATTGGATAAGTTAGATATTAAAAAATTCTCATCTGCTGATTTGGAATGGGGAGATTTTGTAACAAAAGGTCGAAAGGGCACTTTAAACCATAACCATGATTCGGTAAGTGGTCCGATGTTGGCAAATCCAAGTGATGCTAAAAGAGGAAAAGCACATAAAGCTATAGGTTTGCAGTTTGTTATTTTACAGAAAAAAGCATTCAATTTATTTAATCGGTTTAAAAAATTTAATAAAACTGGTAAAAATTGCTCTTAATCTGCCATAAGGAAAAAAAATGTTTGATGATTTTAAAGATAATATGATATTCACTGATAATGAAACTGGTGATAGAGTTATTTTTCATAGAAAAACTTGGTTGTATATAATATTTGGGATACTAACCCATTATTTAAGATATACCGATGATTATGCGGAAAAGATAATAAATGAATCTTTTTTATGTTCTAAGGAAGAGTTAAATTTTCATTCGGTTGGTATGCTATGTCATGATGAAGAGTATCATTGGGCAATGTTGTTGGTACACGGGGACAATTATTGGAATCATGGTTTTAATATTGAGCTTCCAGATGATTACTATGATTGGATGGATAGTTATATAAAAAATAATAATTTAAAGCCAAAAATATGTGATTAATTGGGGCAATTAGTAAGATTGGCCCAAGACCTAACAAAAGGATGAGCAGGCAATATAAAAACGACCTATGGTTGATTAGGAGATATTTATGATTAAAGTTATAGACTTACGAAGTGAATATAGTACAAATCCAATATTTGTGAATTTTAATAGACAAGCCTACGCCATTCCAACGCTATATGCTAAATCTCTGCCTAAATTTGAATCAAAACAGATTAGTACCTGTTTGATTATTTTGTATTCTCATGATGATTTCCCAGAAAAATCGAATATAAAAGGATTTGCAGATTTCTATCTGTATTTTAATTTTGATAAATATTTTGTGTCTTCTGATGCTGAGAAAAAAATGATGCAATTAGAAGCAGTCCATCAAGGAATGTTGGGAATTGCAGTTGAGCAGGGCTGGAATACGGAACCGTTTGAAATAGCATATCAAGCCTGTTTGGATGCTGATCTCGTCTTAAATACTCAACTTAAAAAACGTAAAATGAGTCCGAATAGAAAACAATATTTGTCCATATTCGCGCATTGTGATCTCTATCATTTTAAAATTACTTGGACAGTATCTGATAAAAAAGGAAAAATCCTTCAAAGGGGACCTTTATTTTCAGAAGCCCCTTCTTTCTTGGCTATGGGCTATCGATTGAATTTCCATTGGATAGACGATGAACATTTTATTGTCGAGTCTAATTACAAAGGACTGATTTCAGATACTTGGGAAGTTGATATTTTGAATGGGACTGTCCTAGTAACTAGCAAATTGTAGCCTGCATAAATCAACAATTACAACAAAGGCCTAAATGATGATTAAAGAAATTATAGTCAATTAAAATCAAAATAGGACAGTAGCGCATCGTCAAATCGGGCGT
>CAUOMQ010000056.1:0-14829 GCA_963456805.1 uncultured Neisseria sp.
TTAGTGTTTTTGTATCGTACGCCCCCTACAGGGATTTACACTTATGGGCTCGTCTCCAGCGTCGCAGGTGTATATGAAGACGACCTTTTACCACTTTGCCAAACAAGAATTTCAGCCGCCCTCTCCCCAAACGCCACACAACCCAGTAAACTCCCCATATTTCAACAACTTCTTGGAAACCAACCATGCCCCGTATCCACCCGCTCCACCTGTTCCCGTCCCATATCGCCGAACGCGGACTGCTGTATTTTCAGCAGGGCAAGGTTCGCGATGTCCAAAAAACTTCCGCAGGGCGTTATCGGGCGGAAGTGTGCGGTTCGGAAAACTATTGGGTATGGCTGAAGCTGGATAGTGATTTGTACATTAAGGACGGGGGCTGCGATTGTCCTTATGGCTGGGCGTGCAAGCATATGGCGGCGTTGTGGTATGCGGTGCGCGCTCAAACTCCAGACGGGCAGCCGGACGAAACCGACGCGCAACAGCCTAAAAAGGGCGGCAATCCGTATCGGCAGCAGCTCTCCCGAATCTTTTCCCGAACCCGATATTATGATTACTACGAAGCCGCTGATTTGGGCTTCAGGCTGCAAAATTGGTTGGAAGATGTGGCGCGGGAGGGAACGGCGGCGTTGCAACAGGCTTTGCCTCTGTTGATACCGCGTTTGCAGGATGCTTTTGAAAAGGCGGATGATTCGGACGGTATGTTGGGCGATGCTATGTATATGGCACTCGACCTGCTGGAAGAGGCGGTCATGGAAAACGTCCCGAAGCGTTTGATCAATTTTTTGGACAAATGTTTGGATGACAGCCGCTATTTTGATTTCTCCGAGGCAGGCAATAAAATCTACCAAATCCGCGCCCGAATCTGGCGGCTGCGCGGCGAATGGCAGGCGTGGCAAGATTATGTGGCTAAACGTTTGGCTGTTACCAAGTCGGGTTGGGAACATGAATTTTGGGCACTCGAAGGCTGGCAGGTTTTGCAGGCGAAAGGCGATACTGCTGCCGCGCAGGATTATTTCAGACGACATCTGCGCCTGCCGAAATTCAGACAAATTGCGGTAGAACAAGCATTCGGGCAGCGAGATTGGGCGGAAGCGGAACGCCTCTTGCGCGAAGGCATCAGCATTGCCGAAGATGAAGGAACACTCGGCACAATGCACAAATGGAAGCTGCAACTTTTCGATGTATTGAAGGAAACCGGTAAAAATGTACGCGAAATCGCAGCGGATTTGGCGTTTTCCACCAGCCTTTCATTGCCGCATTACGAAGCGTGGAAAGCCACGTTTTCCGCTGCCGAATGGCCGGATGAATTCAACCGCCTGCTTGCGCGCTTGTCGGGTCAATATTCGCTGCGGGCTGAAATATTGGAGTATGAACGGGAATTCGATCTGCTGCTCGCCCTATTGCAGCAACACCTTTCGTTGTACATGATGGAACGTTTTGCCCCGTCTTTCCCCGAGCCGTATCACGACCAAATCGTAGCTTGTTACCTGAAAATCTTTGTGGCTGAAATCAATAAGGCAAGCAACCGTAAGCAATACCGCCAGCTCTTTAACCAATTAAAGATTCTCCGCCGCCAATATTCCGCACAACGGCAGGCAATGGAAGACTTCGCCGACGAAATCAGGGAACGATATAGCGACAAACCGCGTCGGCCTGCGTTGCTGGAAGAATTGGATCGGGCGGGGTTTTAGGGTGCAGGAGGTTGGATTGGGCGCGTCGCGCTTTCATACGCCTGCACATCACACAAAACTTGGAATCTGCGTGCAGCCTTTCTAAACTCCCCCTTCCCTACCAAACCAAAGGTCGTCTGAAATCCGTTTTCAGACGACCTTTACGTCCGTAGGCAATGCTTCCCCGTATGCCGCGCTCCAATCGGTTATAGTGGATTAACTTTAAACCGGTACGGCGTTGCCTCGCCTTGCCGTACTATCTGTACTGTCTGCGGCTTCGTCGCCTTGTCCTGATTTAAATTTAATCCACTATAAATCATGTACACAACGCTTTCCCGCCTATCTATAAGCCTTTCCTGCTTTCAGACGACCTTTTGTCATTTTGTAAAGCAAGGATAAGAAAATTATGAAAGAATACCTGTTTGGCTTAATTGCCCTTGTTGCCTGACATGAAGAGGGTTACTCTTCTGCATAAATTTGATTTCATTACCCGGTCGGGGTTAAACGTAAAGGAACTTTGATGAAAAAATACCTCATGCTATTTGCTCTTTTCGCCGCTGCCGGCGCTCAGGCAAAAGAATTTTTCCGTGTGACCGATCTGCCCGACGGCTGGCAGGCGCATATTTCTGTCGAGGGCTGCAAAGACAATCATTGCGGCGGCAAAGGCGCGGTGTTTTTGTATCACCCTAAGAAGGAAACCACAAATGTTTTTAAGAGTGACGACCTGATATTTGAACGCGGCGAAGGCAGCAAAATCTCTGCGGCAAAAAGCCCTTTGATTATGAAAGACTTTACCTTCGACGGACTCAAAGATATTGCCGTTGCGACCGGCAATAAAGGCCCTAAAAACTCTCCTACATACGATATCTACGAGCAAGGCGAGTATGGTTATTTTGGCTCCAATTATTCACTGACTGAATTGACCAAGAATTACATGGGTATGTTCCGCATCGACAACAAACAAAAAGCCCTGATTGTGACGAATGAAGTCGACTGCTGCACCCGTATCGAAGAACGCTACCGTTACAGCCCCGAGTATATTCTGACGTTGTTCTACTCCCGTTCAGTCGATACCTCCGACGAGGACAAGGTCGTGGTAACGGAAACCCGAACCGACCGTCGTGGCAACGAGAAAACCACTACCCGAACCTACACGCCCGCACAATGGCAGCGTCTGAATAAATAATCCTGTCAGATCGGATAGGAATCCGCCGCATGGCTGGCGGATGGTGCGAACGCAAAGGTCGTCTGAAAACTTGAGATTCAGGTTTTCAGACGACCTTTATCATAGAAAAAAGCCCGCAAATCCCTTACAATACGCCCCTAAAATTTTGAAAGCACACAAGAATCATGGAAGCCGAAGTAATCAACCAGCTCAACAACACCCTGAACGATTTGGAAAAGCGCAGCGAAGACATCCGCGTCTATATGGACTATCAGGGCAAGAAAGACCGATTGGAAGAAGTCATCGGCCTTTCCGAAGACCCTGAGCTGTGGAACGACCCGAAACGCGCTCAAGAAATCGGCAAAGAGCGCAAAATCCTTGAAGGCATCGTGTTAACGCTCGACAACATTGCGACGGGCATCGAAGATAACCGCATGCTGATTGAAATGGCTGTCGAGGAAAACGACGAAGAAGGTTTCGCCGCCGTGCAGGAAGACGTGGCGGGACTGGAAAAACAGATGGCGGATTTGGAGTTCAAACGGATGTTCAACCAGCCCGCCGACCCGAACAACTGCTTTATCGACATCACCGCAGGCGCGGGCGGTACGGAAGCAGAAGACTGGGCGGGTATGCTGTTCCGCATGTACAGCCGCTACGCCGAGCGCAAAGGCTTCAAAATCGAAATCCTCGAAGAAGACGACGGCGAAATCGCAGGCATCAACCGCGCCACCATCCGCGTGGAAGGCGAATACGCCTACGGTTTGCTGCGCACGGAAACCGGCGTTCACCGCCTGGTGCGCTACTCGCCGTTTGACTCGAACAACAAACGCCATACGTCGTTCTCATCCGTGTTCGTCTATCCCGAAATCGACGATTCCATCGAAATCGAAATCAACCCCGCCGATTTGCGTATCGACACTTATCGCGCATCGGGAGCGGGCGGTCAGCACATCAACAAAACCGACTCTGCCGTGCGTATTACCCACGAGCCGACGGGGATTGTGGTGCAATGTCAAAACGACCGTTCGCAACACGCCAACAAAGCGGCTGCGATGGAAATGTTGAAATCCAAACTGTATGAATTGGAAATGCGCAAACGCAATGAAGAGAAACAGGCATTGGAAGAAGGCAAGTCCGATGTGGGTTGGGGCAGCCAAATTCGTTCGTACGTTTTGGACTCCTCGCGCATCAAAGACTTGCGTACAGGCTACGAAGTCGGCAACACCAAAGCCGTATTGGACGGCGATTTGGACGGTTTCATCGAAGCCAGCCTGAAACAGGGCGTATAAACCTCAAAAGATAAAAAGGTCGTCTGAAAACCAGAGATTTTGGTTTTCAGACGACCTTTTTGTTTTCTCAGTTCGCTTTCAGCCTGGCTTATTTACATTTCTCTTTAGCCGCATTGACGGCGGCGGTCAGGCTTTTTTCGTTGACTTCGCCGGTGATGGTTTGTTTGTAGCCGCATTTCGGGGCTTCGACAACGGTGAACGGCAATACGCCGACGTTGTTGCCGTAAGACTTCATGAAATTGCGGCTGTCCGCGCCGGTATAGCGCCAAACATGATAGCTGACGGGGGTTTGTTTCAGGAATTTGCCGATGTTGTCGGAAGTATCCAACGCGATACCGACCATATCGACGCTGCCTTTTTTCTGCGCTTTGTACCATGCGGACATGGCGGGCATTTCCTTACGGCACGGGCCGCACCAGGTCGCCCACAGGTTCACCACGCGCACGGGGGCTTTGAGAGATTGCAGGCTTTGCGGTTTGTTGTCGTTCCAGCCCGCCAGCGGGTCGGCGGCAAACGCAGGGGCGGACAGGGCGGCAATCATCAAAACAGAGGCAAGCAATAATTTTTTCATAAGTTCCATCCTTTGCATCAATCAGATGATGGCATTGTAACCCCTTTCAGCGTGCTGTCTATGGAGAAAATGAAGATGTTGGATTTTAGCGGTAAAAAATGACGATTATTGGGTGATAAGTTGAGGAAATCGCCAAGGCAGCCGATAATAAAGCCCATCAGCAAAATCTAAAAACATTGGAGAACCCTATGTCGTCTGAATTCACGCTCTACCACAATCCGCGTTGCAGCAAATCGCGCGCCGCTTTCGACCTGCTTGAAGCGCGCGGCATCAAAGCCGAAGTCGTCAAATACCTCGACACTCCGCCTGACTTGGCGACACTGAAAAACATTTTCGCCAAGCTTGGCTTGGAGTCCGTACGCGGCATGATGCGCGTCAAAGACGACTTGTACAAAGAACTCGGTTTGGACAAGTCCGACCTCGACAACCAAGCCCTGCTCGAAGCCATCGCCGCCCACCCTGCCCTACTCGAACGCCCCATCCTGACCACACAGGACAAAGCCGCCATCGGCAGACCGCTCGAAAACATCGAAGCCCTGTTGGACTGAAGCGCGGGAAGGCCGTCCCTACATGATTTCCCTGTTCCGCAGCCGCAACGGCTTGCGCTACTACCTTTTTCGCGGCATAGGCCTGAGTATCCTGCTGGTACTCGGCATATTCGGCGAGGGCGCATGGCAGGTGTACCACACCGGCTCGCAGCCCCTGCCCGGTCATGTCCGCGCCGATGCCGCCCTCGTGCTCGGCGCCGCCGCGTGGGACAAACGGCCTTCGCCCATCTTCCGCGAACGCATCAACCACGCCATCACCCTCTACCAAAGCCACCGCGTCGAAAAAATCGTTTTCACCGGCGGAACACCCAAAAAAGGCTACATGACCGAAGCCGAAGTCGGTCGGCGCTACGCCCTCAAGCAAGGCATACCCGCGCACAACATCCTCTTTGAAAATACCTCGCGCAACACCTACGAAAACATCCGCAACATCCGCCCGATATTGCGCGCCGAAGGCATCGGAAGCATCATCATCGTTAGCGACCCCTACCACCTCGCCCGCGCCCTCGAAATCGCCTCCGACCTCGACATCGAAGCCTACATCTCCGCCACGCCGACCACGCGGTTCGACCAAAGCAAAGAAAAAAACAAATTCCTGCTCCAAGAAAGCTACGCCCTCTTCCTCTACCGCATCGGCAAATGGAGCGAAAACTTTTGGGACTGGCTGACAATGAGTAAAACAGAAGACGAATAAAGGAAAAAAGGTCGTCTGAAAACCGAATTTTCCGGTTTTCAGACGACCTTTCATTGTCTGATTCCGTCTAAAAACAGTAAAATACCCGTTTTAAAAGATTCTGGAGCCATCATGACCGTCAAAACCCGTTTCGCCCCCAGCCCCACCGGCTACTTACACATCGGCGGCGTGCGCACCGCCTTGTTTTCATGGGCGTTTGCCCGCCATCACAAAGGCGAATTCCTATTGCGTATCGAAGACACCGACTTGGCGCGTTCTACCGCCGAATCCGTCAACATCATCCTCGACGGCATGAAATGGGTCGGTCTCGATTACGACAACGCCGACAACGTCGTGTATCAAACCCGCCGTTTCGACCGCTATACGGCCTGAGCCTATGATTTTTGCAGCCGCTATTTCAATCGGATGTAAAACGTACCGTCCGGCACGACGGGCAGGTATTTGCGGTAGAAGTCCAGATAGGTCTTGTTTGGGTCTATGTCGGCAAACTGCTGCGGATACAGGGTTTTGGCGATAAATTGCGCGCTGGCCAAATCGGAGAGCGAGCGGGAGGCGGTGTGGTAGATGCCGTAAACGCGTTTGTTTTTGACGGCAGGAATGTCTGCCCAACCTTTGCGTTTGACAAATCCGGCCAGGCGGCGTTGCGCATCGGCCTGGCTGATGCCTATGCCCATCGCCATAATGCCAGGCTTGTCTTTATGGCCGTTTTCCGTCCCCGAAATGACGATGACGTCGGGTTTGGCCGTCAGGAATTTTTCAGGGTTTATCGGTCCCCAGTTTTTAACGTAAGGCGCGGCGATATTGTTGCCGCCTGCTGTGTCGGCAATCGCGCCCCACATATCTTTGCCGAAGGTGTAGCTGTATTCGGACGGGCCTTTGTCGCCGAACTCGATATAGATTTTCGGTTTGGACTGCTTGGCGCGCGCGACGCGTTTTTGGATATCGGCAATGCCTCGGGCGTATTCGGCGGCAATTTTTTGGGCGCGCGCCTGCGTACCGTTGAGTTCGCCGAAAATTTCCGCACTGCGCGTGTGCCGCGCGACGGTTTCGGCGTTGAAATCGACCACGACGACGGGTATGCCTGCCGCTTTAATGCGCGGCAGGTGGGTGGCGACGGCCTTATACTGCCAGTCGGCCAGAATCAATACGTCCGGCTTGAGCGCGAGCGTTTTCTCCAGTGAAAACGTGCCGGTGTTGATGTTGCCGATGTCCGCAATGTTTTGCAGCGTAGGCAGCTTCTGTTTGAACATCGCCCAGCTGCCGGGATTGAATTTCTCCCAAAACTCACGCGAAATGCCGATGACGTTTTTAAATTTGTCCGCGCCCGTTACCGCGATATAGTCGGGATAGTAAAACGCCAAAACCGCGCGTTTGACAGGGACATCGACTTTGACTTCGCGTCCCAATACGTCTTTGATAGTTTTGATTTCGGCTTGGGCAAAAAGGGGCAGGAGGGCGAGGGCGGCAAATAAAGCGCGTTTGTTCATGAGCGGATACTTTCAAAGAAATGATTATCATTTGTCTTGTTTTCAGGAGAAAAGTTCCCAGACGGTCCTTCTGCGCCGACATTATTTTCAGACGGCCTTACATTGTTTAAACCTTGCCGAAAAAGTAAAATACCTGTTTTCAAAGACTTTGGAGCCATCATGACCGTCAAAACCCGTTTCGCCCCCAGCCCCACCGGCTACCTGCACATCGGCGGCGTGCGCACCGCCTTGTTTTCATGGGCGTTTGCCCGCCATCACAAAGGCGAATTCCTATTGCGTATCGAAGACACCGACTTGGCGCGTTCTACCGCCGAATCCGTCAACATCATCCTCGACGGCATGAAATGGGTCGGTCTCGATTACGACAACGCCGACAACATCGTGTACCAAACCCGCCGTTTCGACCGCTATAAAGAAGTCATCGCCGAACTCTTGGAAAAAGGCGCCGCCTACTACTGCTATTGCAGTAAAGAAGAGCTGGAAGCCATGCGCGAGAAAGCCGAAAAAGAAGGCACGGCGACTTACGACCGCCGCTGGCGTCCCGAAGAAGGCAAAACCCTTCCCGAAATCCCTGCCGACGTGCAACCTGTTGTCCGTTTCAAAACGCCTTTGGACGGCGTTACCCAATGGACGGACTTGGTCAAAGGCGAAATCTCTATCCCCAATGAAGCACTTGACGACCTGATTATCGCCCGCGCCGACGGTACGCCGACCTACAACTTCTGCGTTGTGGTGGACGACTACGATATGGGCGTTACCCACGTTATCCGCGGCGACGACCATGTGAACAACACCCCGAAACAAATCAACATCTTAAAAGCCATCGGCGCGAACCTGCCCGAATATGGTCATCTGCCCATGATTCTCAACGAACAAGGCAAAAAAATCTCTAAACGCAGCGGCGATACTGTCGCCATCACCGATTTCGGCGCGATGGGCATCCTGCCCGAAGCCATGCTCAACTATCTGGCTCGTTTGGGCTGGGCGCACGGCGACGACGAGTTCTTCACGATGGAACAATTCATCGAATGGTTTGATTTGAAAGATGTTTCCCCGTCTCCAAGCCGCATGGACTTGAAGAAACTTTACTGGATTAACGGCGAACACATCAAAATCACGCCCAACGAGAAACTCGCCGAACTCGTCAAACCCCGCCTTGCCCTGCGCGACATTTACGACACGGCAAAACCTGCGTTGGAAGACGTGTTGGCACTGGTCAAAGACCGCGCCCAAGACCTGAACACCCTCGCCGACGAGTGCCTCTACTTCTACGTCAAACAAACGCCCGCCGAAGCGGACATGCAGAAACATTGGGACGACGAAGCCGCCGCCCGTATGCTGCGCTTCGCCGAACGCCTCGAAGGGCTGGAAGACTGGAACGCCGAAGCCATCCACGACCTGTTCAAACCTTTCTGCGACGAAGAAGGCATCAAAATGGGCAAACTCGGCATGCCCCTGCGCCTCGCCGTCTGCGGCACGGCAAAAACGCCCAGCGTCGATGCCGTGTTGGCATTAATCAGCAAGGAAGAAGTGTTGAAACGGATTCGTTCTTAAAACGTTGAAAAGGTCGTCTGAAAATTTTCAGACGACCTTTTTTAGTTTCGCAGAAACTTATTCTTCGCTTTGATTTCTATCTTTTTTGCGCCATAAGCCTTTAAACAGCGCGCCTGCCCCAATCACGCCGACAGCAATCAATTTGCCGAATTTGGCGAGCAATGCGCCTGCAAGAGCCAGCAAGCCCAGTTTTTTCGCAGCCAATCCGCCGACTAGAGCTGCCAATCCGTATTCCGCCACTTTGTCGGTCGCGGCATTGAAATCGCTGTAACGCTTGCCTTCGTTGAATTCGATATTGCCCAATAATTCCCGTGCGATAGGTTTGTATTGGTCTACGCTGTTCAAATCGGTGACCATGGTCAGTTCGATAAAACCTTCGCGGCCGAGCTGGTAAGTGTTGTAGTTGATGGCAGGATTTTGGTCGGGTTTGTTTTTCTCCCAAACGTCAATCGACCAAATCAGGCGGTGGGTAGCCGCATCATATTGCGGTTTTTCCACCCAGCCGCGCGTTTCCAATTCAGGCAGGTTGCGGGCGGCGCGTTCTTTGTTTTGCTCCTCAGAACCTTCTTTCAGCTGCTTGAGCATGCCTTCGACATCCCATTCTTTGGCATCGTCGTCTTTGATGTAACCTGAATCATTGAAATTCAAATCGACCCACCAAGGGGCTGCGCTGTCTTTATTTTTTTGCTCCGGAATAATCAACCCGTAGCGGTCGGGATTTGTGCCATTACCCCATTCTTCCATCAAGCTATTGGCGGCATCTTTTTTAATAAAGACCATTTTGGCGGGCAGTTTCAGTTTTGCCTGGTTGCCCAAGTCGATAACTGCCGGGCCGGTGATTGTTTGTTTGGCGATCTCGTCCTCTGAAACAGTTGAAGCATTTTTCGAGTTTGGCGCAGATGCTTCGACGGCTGAAGCAGTATCTGGTTTGGCGGCATACGCAGGCAAGGTTTGGAGGGATAACAAGGCTGCCAAAACAGCGCAGGCAAGACGGTTGCTTTTCATCATGGGGTTTCCATAAAAATGAGTTAAAAAATGCGGACAGCCGAAACACCATACGCTCCGGCGTGACCCAAGAAGGAGGTTTGCAATAATCAAACTACGTTTGCATATTAATATGCCTATGATTTGAAAAAAATGCGGATAAAATTTCCGATTGGTCGCAATTTGTTACCCAAAGGTACAGACAATGGCGTTTTGTCGGCTTATCAGGACAACAAACCACATGGTTCAAATATAGTGGATTAAATTTAAATCAGGACAAGGCAACGAAGCCGCAGACAGTACAGATAGTACGGAACCGATTCACTTGGTGCTTCAGCACCTTAGAGAATCGTTCTCTTTGAGCTAAGGCGAGGCAACGCCGTACTGGTTTAAAGTTAATCCACTATATTTCATGCAGCATGACGCCGCAACGTTCCCACCAATCAAAAAGGTCGTCTGAAAACCGGAAATCCCTATTTTCAGACGACCTTTTCATGTTTCAGCCCCTATCAAGCGTCGATATTTTGCGCAATCAGGGCGTTGTTTTCGATGAAGGCGCGGCGCGGTTCGACTTCATCGCCCATCAGGGTAACGAACACTTCGTCGGCGGCGATGGCGTCTTCGATGCGCACTTTCAACAGACGGCGCACGGCGGGATCCATCGTGGTTTCCCAAAGCTGCTCGGGGTTCATCTCGCCCAAACCTTTGTATCGCTGGATGGACATGCCTTTTTGGGCGTTTTGGAGCAGGATGTTCAGCGCGGTTTCAAAGCTGTCCACGTCGTACTCGCTCTCGCCTTTGTAGAGCTTGGCGCCCTCGCCAACCAAGCCTTTGAGCGCGGCGGCGGTTTGGGTGAGGGTTTGGTAGGCTTTGCTGTTGAGGAACTTGGGTTCGATGTAGCTGACCATGACGTTGCCGTGCAGCTTGCGGGTAATTTTGATGAAGCGGTTGCCTTCGTGGCCTTCGATGCGTTCGAGGGCGACTTCTTTTTCGTCGAGCAAACCGGAAAGTTCGGCAACGGCTTTATCGGCGTTTTCAGACGACGTCAAATCAATAGGCGACGCGTGCAGCATGGCGCGCAGGACGAGTTCGTCCACGAAGCGGCTTTCCTGTTCGATAACGGTTTTCGCCAACAGGAATTGTTTGGCGGTATCGGCAAGTTCTGCGCCTTCGATGGTGCGGCCGTCTGAAACGATTTTGGCTTTTTCCAAGGCGAGGCCGAGCAGCCATTGGTCTTTTTCAAGCTCATCTTTGAGGTAACGCTCCTGCTTGCCGTATTTGGCTTTGTAGAGCGGCGGCTGGGCGATGTAGATATAGCCGCGTTCGACCAGCTCGGGCATTTGGCGGTAGAAGAAGGTCAGGAGCAGGGTGCGGATGTGCGCACCGTCCACGTCGGCATCGGTCATGATGATGATGCGGTGGTAACGCAGTTTTTCGGGGTTGAACTCTTCTTTGCCGATGCCTGCGCCCAGCGCGGTAATCAGGGTGGCGACCTCTTGGCTGGCGAGCATTTTTTCAAAACGGGCTTTTTCGACGTTCAAGATTTTGCCTTTGAGCGGCAAAATGGCTTGGAATTTACGGTCGCGGCCTTGTTTGGCGGAACCGCCTGCGGAATCGCCCTCGACCAGGTAAAGCTCTGACAAGGCAGGGTCTTTTTCTTGGCAGTCGGCGAGTTTGCCGGGTAGCCCCAAGCCGTCCATCACGCCTTTGCGGCGGGTGATTTCGCGAGCCTTGCGGGCGGCTTCGCGCGCGCGGGCGGCATCGACGATTTTGCTGGTGATGATTTTGGCTTCGGTCGGGTTTTCTTCAAGGAAGTCGGTCAGTGCTTGGTTGATGACTTCGTTGACAACGGGGCCGATTTCGCTGGAAACCAGTTTGTCTTTGGTTTGGGACGAGAATTTGGGGTCAGGCAGTTTGACGGACAACACGCAGGTCAAACCTTCGCGCATATCGTCGCCGGCGGTTTCAACTTTGGCTTTTTTGGCGACTTCGTTGGCTTCGATGTAGCTGTTGATGGTGCGCGTCATCACTTGGCGCAATGCGGTCAGGTGCGTACCGCCGTCGCGTTGCGGGATGTTGTTGGTGAAGCACTGCACGCTTTCCTGATAGCTGTCGTTCCACTGCATCGCGCATTCGACGCTCATGCCGTCTTTTTCGCCGAACGCGTAGAAGATTTTTTCGTGCAACGGCGTTTTTTTGCGGTTCATGTATTGCACGAAACCTGCCACGCCACCGGAAAGGGCGAAGCTTTCGTGTTTGCCGTCGCGCTCGTCAATCAATTCAATGTCCACGCCGTTGTTCAAGAAGGAAAGTTCGCGGATGCGTTTGGCGAGGATGTCGAAGCTGTATTCGACATTGCCGAAGGTTTCTGCGCTGGCGAGGAAGCGCACAGTCGTACCTTTTTTGTCGGAATCGCCGACAACTTTCAACGGCTCTTCGGTTTCGCCGCGCACGAAGCGGACGAAGTGTTCCTTGCCGTCGCGGTAAATGGTCAGCGTTACCCAGTCGGACAGCGCGTTGACGACGGATACGCCCACGCCGTGCAGGCCGCCGGAAATTTTGTAGCTGTTGTTGTCGAACTTACCGCCCGCGTGCAATACGGTCATGATGACTTCGGCGGCGGAGCGTCCTTCTTTCGGGTGGATGCCGGTGGGCATACCGCGCCCGTTGTCGGCCACGCTGACGGAATTGTCGGCATGGATGGTTACGGTGATTTTGTCGCAATGTCCCGCCAGTGCTTCGTCGATGGCGTTGTCCAATACTTCGAACACCATGTGGTGCAGGCCGCTGCCGTCCTGCGTGTCGCCGATATACATACCGGGGCGTTTTCGTACCGCTTCCAAGCCTTCCAGCACTTGTATGCTGTCGGCGCCGTATTCTTCGTGTTTTTGGTCAGTCATGGTCTTTATCTGTAAGATTTTTTAAAAGAATTTCTGCTGAGGTCGTCTGAACGACAGTTGAGCGCGCCACCCGGACGGTCAAGCTGTCCGACGGACGGAAATAGACCGCCATTATACCTGATTCTGCTGGAAAATTCAGCAGCTTAGCACGTTTGCGGCGAGCTTCGGGACGGCAAAGTTCCGTTATCAAACTGCATCGTCTTCAGTCTGCTTCGGTTTGTCCGCCGTTCCATCTGGGCACACCTTCGGTTTCGATGCCGAACATGTCCAAAGCATGTGCCACGCTGTGGGTAATGATGTCGTCAATGGTTTGCGGCTGCTGATACATGGCGGGGATGGGCGGGAAAATAATGCCGCCCATTTCGGTCACTCGGCGCATGTTTTCAATATGGGCAAGGTTTAACGGCGCTTCACGCACCATCAGCACCAACCGCCGGCGTTCTTTCAAAACCACATCGGCAGCGCGGGTCAACAGATTGTCGCCGAACCCGTGCGCAACGGATGCCAGCGTCCGCATGGAGCAAGGCGCAATCAACATCCCGTCTGTTTTAAACGAGCCGCTGGCAATGCGTTCGCCGATGTGGTTGACGGAATACACGACATCGGCGAGCGCATAGACTTCTTCTTTTGTGTAGCCCGTTTCCAAAGCGCGTGTCATTTCCGCACCTTTGGAAACCACCAAATGCGTTTCGACGTCATGTGCGCGCAAAAGCTGTAAGGCTTTGACTCCATATTGGAAACCGCTGGCACCGCTGATGCCGATAATCAGGCGTCGGGTCATAAATAATCTTTCTGTGGGTCGTCTGAAAAATAACCGAGGGGGTTCATTATAGTAAAAATCGCCACTTGGAATAACACAGCAATACAAATTGTCGGCACTTGTGAATATCCGATAGAATACTGTTTTTTCATCCTTAGGG
The DNA here is from genome assembly GCA_963456805.1 of uncultured Neisseria sp. Lineage (GTDB taxonomy): Bacteria > Pseudomonadota > Gammaproteobacteria > Burkholderiales > Neisseriaceae > Neisseria. The sequence goes on from CAUOMQ010000056.1 coordinate 13,783, forward strand.
TCGTCTGAAAGGGACACGATATGGCAAAAGCAAAAGGCGGTTTGGGCCGCGGTTTAGATTCCCTGATTTCCAACGGCGTGGACAACAGCAGCAGCGACCGCCTGACTACCGTCGCCATCAACGACATCCAACCCGGCCGCTATCAGGCGCGGGTACAGATGGACGACGAAGCCTTGCAGGAGCTGGCAGATTCGATTAAAGCGCAAGGCGTTATCCAGCCGGTCATCGTACGCGAACACGGCCTTTCCCAATACGAACTGATTGCCGGCGAACGCCGCTGGCGCGCATCCCAGCTCGCCGGACTGACCGAGATTCCGGTCGTCATCAAAACCATCAGCGACGAAACCGCGCTGGCAATGGGTTTGATTGAAAACCTGCAACGCGAAAACTTAAACCCGATTGAAGAAGCGCAAGGTTTGAAACGCCTTGCCGACGAATTCGGGCTGACTCACGAAACCATCGCTAAGGCAGTCGGCAAAAGCCGCAGCGCCATTTCCAACAGCCTGCGCCTGTTGAGCCTGCCCGAGCCTGTCCAAGAAATGCTCTACCACCGCCATCTTGAGATGGGACACGCCCGCGCCCTGCTGACCCTGCCCGTGGTCGAGCAGCTTGAATTGGCGCAAAAAGCGGTAAAAAACGGTTGGTCGGTACGCGAAGTCGAACGCCGCAGCCAAGCCGCCCATCAGGCAAAACAGGAAATCAAAAAAACCATCAGCCCCGATATACGTCGTCTGAACGACGTTTTGACCGAAAGACTGGGTGTTAATGCGGAAGTCAAAACTACCAATCACAAAAAAGGCAAAATCGTCCTCCACTTCGATACGCCGGAAACATTTGAATATCTGCTGAAACAGTTGGGCATCGATTATCAGGCATAAGACGACAATCAGATATCGACCAAAAGCCTTTTCAACCGCTTTTCAAGCCGGATTTTGCCTGATGCGAAACCCGGCTTTTTCAATATATAGTGGATTAACTTTAAACCAGTACGGCATTGCCTCGCCTTAGCTCAAAGAGAACGATTCTCTAAGGTGCTGAAGCACCAAG
>CAUOMQ010000057.1:0-14638 GCA_963456805.1 uncultured Neisseria sp.
TCTGTACTGTCTGCGGCTTTGTCGCCTTGTCCTGATTTAAAGTTAATCCACTATATCGCTTGCATTTCTTCCAAACAAAAAGGTCGTCTGAAAACGGAAACAGCGTTGCCGCCGCTTTTCAGACGACCTTCAACCGTATTTATCGGTTCGACCCTTTGACCATATCCATCAAAAACAGGCGGCAGTCTAAGTTGCCGTTGTAGAGTGGGATTTTGCGTTTGGGCGAAAGACGCATGAATTTCGGCATATCGCGGTCGCCGGTAAACATTCCTGCCAACCAACCCGCGTAATGCTGCTTCAGCCACGCGCCCAACTGCGGGTAAAGGGCTTGCAGGGCTTGGACTTCGGCAAGGCGGACGCCGTAAGGCGGATTGGAAATCAAAATGCCGCCTTCCCCGTTCGGACGGGTTTCCTGCGCATCTGTAACTTCAAAACGGATAAACGTGTCCACTTCGGCAGCTTGGGCGTTGGCAACGGCGGCGCGGATCATATGGCGGTCGTTGTCGCTGCCTGAAATCGGGGCTGGCGCGGGGCGGATTTGCGTTTCGGCTTCGTGTTGCAGCTTTTTCCAAAGGGCGGCATCCAAGTTTTTCAGCTTCTCAAACCCGAAACGGCGCATCAAACCGGGCGCGCGGCGGGTGGCAATCCACGCGGCTTCGATGACAATGGTGCCGCTGCCACAAAACGGGTCTTGGAAAGGCTGCGTGCCGTCATAGCCTGCCAGTAACAGCAACCCTGCCGCCAAGTTTTCGCGCATCGGCGCTTCGCCCGTATCTTGGCGGTAGCCGCGTTTGAACAAGGCTTCGCCGGATGTGTCGATGAAAATTTGAATGTCGCGCTCGTCGATAAAGGCATGGATGCGGATGTCGGGGCGGATTTTGCCGACGCTGGGACGCGCGCCGCAGGCGTCGCGGAACACGTCGCACACGGCGTCTTTGATTTTCAGCCCGACGAAATCCAAACTTTTGACTTGGGCGCGTTTGCCTTCTACTTTGACTTTGAAGGTTTGTTCCAAGTCGAACCAATCCGTCCAGCGGATATTTTTCGCCGCTTTATAAATGTCTTGCTCGTTGCGGTAGCCGCTTTTGGTCAGGCGCAGCAACACGCGGCTGGCAGTGCGCGAATGCAGGTTGATGCGGTACACCTGCTCCATACCGCCTTTGCACGCGACGCCGCCGTCAACGGCGCGGATGTCTTGGCATTTGATTTGTTCGAGTTCTTGGGATAAAGGGGCTTCGAGACCGCGCGGGCAGGTAACGAAGAGGGAATAAGTGGTCATGCGAACCTTTCGGATGGGCGGCGTATTCGGATGGCGGATTAAGCTTCAATCTGGACAGGCGGAGCCATGCCAAACCCGTTTAAACTGAACCCCGCCATGCCTCTGCCGCGTATTGCTCCGTCGCCGCTTGGAGGGGCGCGCGGATAAAAATGTGATGGACGTGATTATAAAGGATATAAAGGCAAAAGGTCGTCTGAAAACCCGTTATATTGATTTTCAGACGACCTTATTTAATGGATTCAAACAGAAACGCCGTCAATCCCCCAGCGCCGCCACCATCACCGCTTTAATCGTGTGCATCCGGTTTTCCGCTTGGTCGAACACGATGCTGGCGGGGCTTTCGAATACTTCTTCCGTCACTTCCACGCCGTTTAAGCCGAAGGTTTCGTAAATCCATTCGCCGACTTTGGTTTCGCGGTTGTGGAAGGCGGGCAGGCAGTGCATGAATTTAACCTGCAAGTTGCCCGATGCCGCCATCAGCTCGGGGGTAACGCGGTAATCTTTCAACAAATCAATGCGTTCCTGCCATGCTTCTTTCGGCTCACCCATGCTGACCCACACGTCGGTATGGATAAAATCTACGCCTTTGACGGCCTCTTCCACGCTTTCGGTGAGCAAAATCTTTCCGCCGGTTTCTTCAGCGACGGCGCGGGCGCGGGCGACGATGTTTTCAGACGGCCACAAGGTTTTCGGTGCGCCGATACGCACGTCCATGCCGAGCTTCGCGCCCAACACCAGCAGCGAATTTGCCATGTTGTAACGCGCGTCGCCGACGTAGGCAAATGCGGTTTGATTCAAGGGTTTGGCGCTGTGTTCGCGCATGGTCAGCGCGTCGGCGAGCATTTGGGTGGGGTGGAACTCGTTGGTCAGACCGTTGAACACGGGCACGCCGGCGTATTTCGCCAATTCTTCGACCACATCCTGCCCGAAGCCGCGATATTCGATGCCGTCGTACATCCTGCCCAACACGCGGGCAGTGTCTTTGATGCTTTCCTTATGCCCGATTTGGCTGGCGGACGGCTCCAGATAAGTGACCCCCGCCCCTTGGTCGCGCGCGGCGACTTCAAACGCGCAGCGGGTGCGGGTCGATGTTTTTTCAAAAATCAGGGCGATGTTCTTCCCTTTCATCCGCTGCACTTCGCGCCCTGCCTTTTTGGCGGCTTTCAATTCGGCGGCAAGGTCGAGATAGGCGGTGATTTCTTCGGGCGTAAAGTCTAAAAGTTTCAGGAAATGGCGGTTTTTCAGGTTCATATTCGTATTTCTCCTTTCCGGCAGGTCGGGTATTGATGAGCAATCTGCCGCTGCTCTATTTTATAGTGGATTAACTTTAAACCAGTACGGCGTTGCCTCGCCTTGCCGTACTATCTGTACTGTCTGCGGCTTCGTCGCCTTGTCCTGATTTAAATTTAATCCACTATAGTCAGGTCGGATTTTCGAATCCGATAATTTCAATCGGCGTTGTCGGATACCAGTATCCGACTTACTTCAAAATCAAAACAAGGTCGTCTGAACTTCACCGCGTTCCAAAGCAAGCAGCGATTGTTTGCGGTTCAAGCCACCTGCGTAGCCGGTCAACTTGCCGTCGCTGCCGATGACGCGGTGGCAGGGAATCAGGATGGACACTTTGTTCTGCCCGTTGGCGGCGGCAACGGCGCGGACGGCTTTGGGATTACCCAAACGCTGCGCCTGCTCCTTGTAGCTGCGCGTTTCGCCGTAAGGAATCGCCAAGAGCGCATCCCATGCCTGCTTTTGAAATTCAGTACCGATCTGCTCCAAGGGCGTGGCAAAGGTTTTCAGACGACCCTCGAAGTATAAGTCCAATTCCTGCCGCAGAAGTTGCGTTCGCTCATCTTCCCGAAACACAAACCGCCCGCGCAAGGCTTTTTGGACGGCGGTGATTTCCTGCTCCATATGCTTCTGCCCGACAAACTCCAGCAAACACAAACCCTTGCTGCCAAATACCGCCAGCATCTCACCCAAAGGCGTGGCAATGGCGGCGGAGGTTAATTCGTTCGAGCTATCAGGATAACGTGCTTCCAACAAACGGATAGCACGGCGGATGCGGACATATTCTTCAGGTGTGCAGCCGATGCGGTCGATAAAATCCTGCTCGAACTGCTTGGCTTCGTGTTCCGTCAGATTGGGATACGGCATGACTTCACACTCAAAAACTTGGGTTTCGAGCCAATGGCGGATTTCATCCCATTTTGACGGCAGATTGTTTAAGGAAGGCAGGGTAATCATTCGTTTGCTCCGTATCTCTATCATGGATTTGACGGCAAAATCCCCAATTTTCGTCATTCCCACACGCCGATGCAGGAACAGGCTATGACGTAAATCTTGAGGGTTGGGTTGCGGCAATTCCTAAATATTCGATATTTCCAAAGCCTCAGGGAAAGGAATTAAAGATTTCAGACGACCTGCAAAGGGTCGTCTGAAACCACGGATTTTTACATTTGCGCATTTCGGCACATCATCCAACCGTTTCGGCACATTCCTGCCGCCATTGACAGCCTATAATGAATCCACTTATTCATCAAGCAAAGGAATCATCTATGCAAACCCGCATCCTCTCCGCCGTACTGCTGGCTTTTTCAACCGCTGCCTTTGCCGAGGGCGCATTCACGCTGCAATTCGACAACCCGTCCAAAGACGGCGGCTTCACGCAAAACCAGCTTTTGAGCGCGCCTTACGGCTTCGGCTGTTCGGGCGGCAATGCTTCGCCCGCGCTGTCGTGGAAAAATCCGCCCGCAGGGACAAAAAGTTTCGTCCTGACCGTTTACGATAAAGACGCGCCGACCGGTCTGGGGTGGATGCACTGGGTGGTCGCCGACATCCCAGCCGATGTCCGCCGCCTGCCCGCAGGCATTACCGCGCAAGGCGGCAGGCTGCCCAAAGGCGCACTGCAAACCCGCACAGACTTCGGCACTCCGGGCTACGGCGGCGCGTGTCCTCCCGAAGGCAGGAAACACCGCTACGAATTCACGCTCACCGCGCTGAAAGTCGCCAAGCTGCCGAACATCACCGCCGAATCCACACCAGCACTGGTCGGTTTCTTCACTAAGGCAAACAGCTTGGGCGAAGCGAAATTCACGGTCGAACACCGACGCTGACCTGCCCCGTGCGCCGATATGCCGCCGGCTCCGCTTCCGAGCGGACCGCCGACGGTACGCAACCGAACCGCTCTTTGAAGCGCGCGCTGAAACGGGACGGGCAGTCATAGCCGACCGCGCCGGCAATCTGCGCCACCGGCCATTGCGTAACCTGCAATAGCGTCAGCGCGCGCATCATGCGTACATCCGTCAGCAGCGTACGGAAATTCGTTTCCTGCCGCGCCAACCGCCGCCGCAACGCGGCCTCGCTGCAATTAAGCCGCTTCGCCAGCATCGCCGACGACCAGTCCGCAGCCATATCGGCGGTAATCAGTTTGCGGATTTGCCGCATCAGGTTGACGCCTTCGTACACGGCAAAACCGATGCCGTCATGCTGCAACCACGCCAACACGCCGCAAAGCGCGGCCTCCGCCGCATTGTGCGGCACTTCTTCATCCGCCAGCACCGCAGCCGCATAATCAAACGCCGCGTTCATCCGCCCGGGGTGCGGCAGCTTCACCGCATCGCACACTGCCTGCGCCGTCCCGTATTGTGCGGCAAACCTTTCTATGGCTTCCTGTTCGAAAGCAATCCATTGCGCCTGATAGAGGTCGTCTGAATCGGGAATATTGATGACGTCAAACGTCTGCCCGCCTGCCAACGCGACAACCTCACCCGCCGCAATCCTCAATTCGCGCCCCGCCCACCGCAGCTTCTTGCATCCGCGCCGCACGATAACCACAGTCGGTTCATGTACCGCCACGCTGCGGTACAAGGCGGTATGATGTTGCACGATGCCGCCTAAAGCACCCAATCGTTCACGCGTATGAAAGTAATTTGACGGCACGGTTATATTCCTCAATGTTTCAACACACAGGGCTGCACATAAGGCGCAGCCCTGTTTACCCTGATTTGGAAGGGGTTACTTCCCAAAAAATAAACCAAAATTCTACTGCCCTGAAGGGCCGGGTTTCAACCATATTCCATCGGCGTACCTGCAACTTGGCTCCCTCCCCTGTGGGGGAGGGTCGGGGAGAGGGTAAAACGGGGCAGATACAGACAATATTTCCGTTGCCGCCCCGATGCCCTCTCCCTAACCCTCTCCCACGGGAGAGGGAATGGATTGCCGTTCAAATAAATCGCTCCACATAAAAATCAATGCGTTATCTCGAACTCACGTTAGGTCTAATCAAATTGTCGGACATCCGTATCCGGCAAGCAATCTGCTTTTCAGACGGCCTTGCAAATTTAAGTTTGACGTGCGTTCGAAATAAGGCAGTTGATGCGAAGCGAAATTCCGTTGGCGTGCCTGCAACTTGGCTCCCTCCCCTGTGGGGGAGGGTCGGGGAGAGGGTAAAACGGGGCAGATACAGACAATATTTCCGTTGCCGCCCCGATGCCCTCTCCCTAACCCTCTCCCACGGGAGAGGGAATGGATTGCCGTTCAAATAAATCTCTCTACATAAAAATCAATGCGTTATCTCAAACTCACGTTGGGTCTAATTAAATTGTCGGACACCCATATCCGACAGCCCATCTTCTTTTCAGACGACCTTTTCAGCCAACAACCGCGCCAATATCCCCTCATACACCGCTGACAGCTTCGGAATATCGTCCAGCCGCACGTTTTCGTTGATTTGGTGGATGGTGGCATTGGACGGGCCTAATTCGATGAGTTCTTTCGCAATGGCTTTGATGAAGCGTCCGTCCGAAGTGCCGCCGGTGGTGGACAATTCGGTCTCTACGCCGCAGGTTTCGGCAATGGCTGCGCGTGCCACGTCGGTCAGTTTGCCCGCGTGGGTCAGGAAGGGCAGTCCCGAACACGACCACTGTAAATCGTATTGCACGCCGTGTTTGTCCAAAATGGCGTGAACGCGTTGTTTCAGCCCTGCTTCAGTGGACTCGGTGGAGAAGCGGAAATTGAATTTGACGTTCAGCTCGCCCGGAATGACATTGGTCGCGCCTGTGCCGCCGTTGATATTGGAAATTTGAAAGCTGGTCGGCGGGAAGTATTCGTTGCCTTCGTCCCAGACTTCCTGCGTCAGCTCTAACAAGGCCGGGGCAAAAGTGTGCACAGGATTGATTGCCAAATGCGGATAAGCAATATGGCCTTGCTTGCCTTTGACGGTCAGGTTGCCCGACAGCGAGCCGCGCCGGCCGTTTTTAATCATATCGCCCAATTTGTCCACGGCGGTCGGTTCGCCGACGATGCAGTAGTCGATAAGCTCGTCGCGCGCTTTCAATACATCGACGACTTTGGTCGTACCGTCCAGCGCGTCGCCCTCTTCGTCGGAAGTAATCAAAAGCGCAATGCTGCCTTGGTGATAGGGATGCTCGGCAATGAAGCGTTCGCAGGCGGTAACGAAGCAGGCGATGCTGGTTTTCATGTCCGCCGCGCCGCGCCCGTATAATCTTCCGTCGCGCTCGGTTGGCTCGAACGGGGGCGAATCCCATTTTTCAACAGGACCTGTCGGCACGACGTCGGTATGCCCTGCAAAACAGACGACGGGAGCCTGCGTGCCGCGTCGCAACCAGATGTTTTTGGTGTCGCCGAAATGGAGTTCTTCAGCCGCAAAACCGATTTTTTGCAGGCGTTCGGCAAGCAGTTTTTGGCAATCTCGGTCGTCGGGGGTAACGGACGGGCGGGAAATCAACGCTTTGGCGAGTTCTAGGGATTGGGTTTCGGTCATTTTGTTCACTTTGGAAATCAGGTCGTCTGAAATGTTCTCAATTTGATTTTCAGACGACCTCCGGGTTGGGTTGGTGTATAAGACGGGCATTCGTACCCGTCCGTTTTCTGAATCATTTGCCGTGACAGGCTTCGTAAAGCGGCAGTAAATCTTCCACCGTTTCGGCTATCCATTTTGCTACATCCTGTTTGCCCAAATCGTCGCGTTCGATGTGTTTGCCGATGCAGAAAAAGTCTTCGTCGTTTTGCAACCTTCGGTCGGATTCGCTTTGTTGTGCGACAGTGCGGTAGTCGCCATATTCGCTTTCCGCGCCGTGCCACATATCGAATGCGGCGTATTTCTCGGTATCGAAATCATCCAGCCAGCGGTTGTATTCCGGCAGCGCAATCGGTGATACGTCGGCTTTATAGCAGTGCCAGTCTAGGCTGACACTCAGGCGGCGGCGGTTCAATAAAATCGATAAAATCGCGGCGGAATTTTTGTATTGGGCGTATTTGAAGTAGGCGAAGAAATGGGCGCGAACCTGCCAGCCGTTACACCAGCGTTCGATATGCGGCGGGGCGAAAGGTTCGCCCAAGTCTGCGGCGACCTGCTGTATCAACTGCTGCCATATCTGCCAGTTTTCCTTGTAGTCGGCTTTGATTTGCGGAATGCTTTCGGGCTGGTATTTTTTGAGCTGGGCAAACTGAAAAAACGGGATATTGAACAAATCGCAGCTTTTCGGGGTCAGCATGGTTTGCTTCCTTTTCAGACGACGTGGTTGTGTTACGGGTGATATTGAGGTCGTCTGAAAATCTGCTTTCAAGTTTTCAGACGACCTTTGTTTGAAGAAACGGCAATCTGTAAACGGCCTTATCTGCGTCGGCGCGCCGCCATGATTTCGCCGATTTCGGTCAGCTTCTCTTTGGGGATAAACGTTTTGCCCATGTCGAACAAAGGCTCTTCAATCGCCAGATGCACATCGTAACCCGCCACAAAGCGTTTGAACGCTTCCGCATCGGGGATATAGGCGTTATCTGCTTCGAGTTTGGCAAATTCGGCAGCCACGGCATCCCAGTTGCCATGCAGGCTGACATGTTGGCGCAAAAGCTCGTCCACGCTTTCTTGGGCTTGCGGCGCGTATTGCAGCAGGAGCGGGAAGAAGTTTTCTTCTTCGTCTTCATGGTGCAGCGGGGCGGCAACGTTGAAATACTGGGCGATTTGGCGGATGGTTTGCAAAACAATCTGATTGCAGCCGTTTTCGGCGATATAGTCCGACAGCATGGCGACCTGGCCGCAGAAACGGCGCACTTTGCCGTGGCAGGCATACAGCATTTCAATCGGTTCGGCAAAGGTAACGCTTTTGGTTTCAAACGGATTCATGTTTGTGTTCTCAATGGGTACTTTTCAGACGACCATTTTATAACAAAACAGCCTGCATAAAGCAGGCTGTCTGTATTTTGAAGCTTGGACGGATTAGTCGACCAAAGTCACTTTGCCGTTCATCAAAGCACCGTGTCCTGGGAAGGTGCAGGCAAATTTGTATTCGCCGCCCGCCAGTTTGGCAGGATCCAGAGTCAGGGAAGCTTCTTCGCCGCCGCCGACCAGTTTGGTGTGGGCAACAACGCGTGCATCGTCAGCTTTCACATAGTCGGTTGCAGCAGCGCCGGCACCGTCTTTGAAAATACCGTCCATGTCTTCGGCTTTACCGATGACGATGTTGTGACCCATGCTTTCTTTAGGTTGGGTACCGGTGTGTTTCAGGGTAACGGTGAATTCTTTACAAGCTTTGCTGACTTGGATTTCTTTAGTGTTGAATTGCATAGCGTCGTTGGCTTCGACAGTAGTCGCGCAGTTGCCGGCGGCAGGTGCTGCGGCAGAGTTGGCTGAAGCCGCGCCGGAAGCAGGAGCATCGGCAGGAGGTGCGCTTTCTGCAGGAGCAGGTGCAGCTTCAGAAGCAGCAGATGCAGTCGGAGCAGAGGCTTCGGCAGGTTTTGAAGCTTCTTGTGAACAAGCGGACAAGCCGATAACGGCAGCGGAAATCAGAGCCAAATAAGCTTTCATGTGTATCTCCTAATGATAGGTGAGAATATGTTAAGTTCTACAAAATAAAACTTGCGAATATATATTAATAAACCTAATTTCAGATTTCATATCCGCAAGCGAAAGAAGGATGAAAATGAAGCTATATTCTGCTACAACAAATCGAACAAATCCAAAATTCAACGGCTGTTTTACCTCAGTTTACACAAATGAGAATGGCTACTATTAATGTCGTATTTCTTTAGTATTAGATTTTATCGGTCAGACGAAATACTATTTAACTTTAATTAACAAACAACACAACCATTTCAAACTCAACGGCTGTGTTTGCGTACCAACTCCGCCAGCGCGGCAGCCAATTCAGGATGCTTATCTTCCAATTTTGCCGCCGCCGCATCAAAACTCTCCAATGCCGCCCCGCTCAAATGCAGGCTGTTGACTTTGGGTTGTGCCGGCGGCTTCGGCACGACTTTGACCGCCACATCCCGAATCCCTGCGTTCAACTCCTGAAGCTGCGGCACAAGCGCGGGCAATATCATTTTCAGGCGCGAAGCCGCCATACCGTTTGCCGCCAGCAACACCAGCCTGCCCTCTTCGATGCAGGCGGTTTGAAAGTGCGGGTGCAGGTTTGCCGGCAAGATGCGTTTGACTGCCGCATCCAGCCTGCGCCATTGTTGCGACTGCTGCAACAAACCGGCCAACCGCGCATCCCGCTTGCCCAATTGTTCCAAATTCATATGTTTCAGACGACCTTTTCAAAGTGTACGGTTGTATTATCAAGATTGAAATCCGGTAAAACTGCCTTTATTTCAAACGGCATGACTGCCTTGCCGCGAGGCTTGTGTTAAAATCCCCGTTTCGCCATTATTTTATATCAGGCGCAGGAACTATTTCATGCTGACAAACATTGCTAAGAAAATCTTCGGCAGCCGCAATGACCGGCTGCTCAAACAATACCGTAAATCCGTTGCCAAAATCAACGCACTCGAAGAACAAATGAAAGCCTTGAGCGATGCGGATTTACAGGCTAAAACAGCCGAATTCAAACAACGTCTTGCCAACGGTCAGACTTTGGACGACATTTTGGTCGAAGCCTTCGCCGTCTGCCGCGAAGCGTCCCGCCGCGTACTCGGTATGCGCCACTTCGACGTCCAGCTTATCGGCGGCATGGTGCTGCACGACGGCAAAATCGCCGAAATGCGTACCGGCGAAGGTAAAACCTTGGTCGCCACCCTTGCCGTCTATCTCAACGCCCTGTCCGGCAAAGGCGTGCACGTTGTTACCGTCAACGACTACCTCGCCGCCCGCGACGCAGGCATTATGGAACCGCTCTACAACTTCCTCGGCTTAACCGTCGGCGTCATCGTCGCCGATATGCAGCCGTTTGACCGTCAAAACGCCTATGGCTCTGACATTACCTACGGTACCAACAACGAATTCGGCTTCGACTACCTGCGCGACAACATGGTGACCGACCAATACGACAAAGTTCAGCGCGAATTGAATTTTGCCGTAGTGGACGAAGTGGACTCCATTCTGATCGACGAAGCGCGCACCCCGCTGATTATCTCCGGGCAGGCGGATGACAACATCCAGCTGTACCAAATCATGAACAGCCTTCCCGCGCACCTCATCCGCCAAGAAACCGAAGAAGGCGAAGGCGATTACTGGGTCGATGAAAAAGCACACCAAGTCATCTTGAGCGAAGCGGGTCACGAACACGCCGAGCAAATCCTGATTCAAATGGGTTTGCTGCAGGAAAACGACTCCCTCTACTCCGCCGCCAACATCGCCCTGATGCACCACCTCATGGCAGCATTGCGCGCGCATACGTTGTTCCACAAAGACCAACACTACGTCATCCAAGATGGCGAAATCGTCATCGTGGACGAATTTACAGGTCGTCTGATGTCCGGCCGCCGCTGGTCCGAAGGCCTGCACCAAGCCGTCGAAGCCAAAGAAGGCGTGGAAATCAAACGCGAAAACCAAACCCTCGCCTCCATTACCTTCCAAAACTACTTCCGCCTGTACACCAAACTCTCCGGCATGACCGGTACCGCCGATACCGAGGCTTTCGAGTTCCAAAGCATCTACAACCTCGAAACCGTCATCATCCCGACCAACCGCCCCGTACAGCGTAAAGACTTCAACGACCAGATTTTCCGTTCTGCCGAAGAAAAATTCGAAGCCGTCGTCAAAGACATCGAAGAATGCCACAAACGCGGGCAGCCCGTCCTCGTCGGTACCACCAGCATCGAAAACTCCGAGCTGGTTTCCCGTCTTCTGCAAAAAGCCGGACTGCCGCACAACGTCCTCAACGCCAAAGAACACGAACGCGAAGCCCTGATTGTCGCCCAAGCCGGTAAAGTCGGCGCCATTACCGTCGCCACCAACATGGCGGGCCGCGGTACCGACATCGTCCTCGGCGGCAACCTCAAGCACCAAATCGAAGCCATCCAGTCCAACGAAAACCTGAGCGACGAGGAAAAAGCCGCACAAATCGCCGCCCTTGAAAACGGCTGGCAGGCAGAACACGACCAAGTGGTCGCGGCAGGCGGCCTGCACATCATCGGCACCGAACGCCACGAAAGCCGTCGCATCGACAACCAATTGCGCGGACGCGCAGGCCGTCAGGGCGACCCCGGCTCCAGCCGCTTCTACCTCTCGTTTGAAGACCCGCTGCTGCGCCTCTTCGCGCTCGACCGCGCCGCCGCCATCCTTAACCGCCTCGCTCCCGAACGCGGTATCGCCATCGAACACGGTATGCTGACCCGCCAAATCGAAGGCGCGCAACGCAAAGTCGAAGGCCGCAACTTCGACATGCGCAAACAAGTATTGGAATACGACGACGTTGCCAACGACCAACGTAAAGTCATCTACCACCAACGCAACGAAATCCTCAACAGCAAAGACGTCAGCGACCTGACTAAAAGTATCCGCGAAGAAGTCATCAGCGACTTGGTCGATTTGTACATACCGCCCGACAGCATGGAAGAGCAATGGGACATCCCCGCACTCGAAAGCCAGCTTGCCGCCGAATTCCGCCTGCACGAAGACATCCAAGCATGGCTCAAAGCAGACACCACTTTGGACAATCAGGACATCAAAGAGCGTCTGATTAAACGCGTGGAAGAAGAATACGCGGCCAAAGTCGAGCTGGTCGGTAAAAAACCGATGGCGGATTTCGAACGCAACGTCATGCTGCAAGTCATCGACCTGCAATGGCGCGAACACCTTGCCGCTATGGACTATCTGCGCCAAGGCATCCACCTGCGCAGCTATGCACAGAAAAATCCGAAACAGGAATACAAACGCGAAGCCTTCGCCATGTTTGAAAACCTGTGGCGCGGTATCAAGCATCAAACCGCTTCCCTCTTGACCTCCGTCCAAATCGAGCGCAACACCGATGTAGAAGAAATTGCCGAACCCGCACCCGTCGGCATCCAAACCATCCACTCCGAAGCGCCCGACATGGAAGAACTGCTCGGACAATCCCAAACCAATTTGGTTACCGAAGCGTTCGATCCCGACGGAACGGATTTCAGCCCCGAAGCACTTGCCGCCCAAGGCCAAGTCGTCCACCGCAACGACCCCTGCCCTTGCGGAAGCGGCCTGAAATACAAACAATGCCACGGCAAGCTGAGCTGATGACAGCTTAAACAAAAGGTCGTCTGAAACCTCGAAAGGTTTTCAGACGACCTTTTTCATCACCCAAGTTACAGAACCGCGCCGCCATAAAAAAATACCATCGTTATTAAATTGTCAGGCGGTCACGATACGGTATAATCCTTAAATCTGCTTCGTACAGCATCATCGAACGCTTATGGACAATACGCAAAACCCTCAAAACCTGCAACGCAATTCATTGCGCCGCAACAGTATCTACCTGCTGCCCAACTCCTTCACCATCGCCGCCCTGTTCTGCGCCTTCTTCGCCATCACCCAATCCATGCACAAGCACTTTGAAATAGCGGCGATCGCAGTATTCCTCTCCATGCTGCTCGACGGCATGGACGGGCGCGTGGCGCGGCTGACCAACAGCCAAAGCGCATTCGGCGAACAGCTCGACAGCCTTGCCGACATGGTCAGTTTCGGCGTTGCGCCTGCATTGATTATTTACAAATGGCAACTTTCGCAATTCGGCAAAATCGGTTATTCCGTCGCCTTCATCTACTGCGCCTGCGCCGCCCTGCGCCTCGCCCTCTTCAACACGCTTATCGGCAAAGTCGATAAACGCTGGTTTATCGGCGTCCCCAGTCCGACCGCCGCCGCGTTGATTGTCGGCCTGATTTGGGTCAACCACAGCGTCGAACGCTTCCCCGGCGTACATTGGTGGGCTTTGGGCATCACGCTTTTCGCCGGCATTTCCATGATTGTCCAAATCCCGTTTTGGAGCTTTAAAGAAATCAACATCCGCCGCCAAGTCCCGTTTATGGGCATGGTAATCGCCGTGTTGATCCTCCTCTTAATCACATGGAAGCCCGCCCTCGTCTTATTCCTCTTCTTCTTGGGGTACAGTCTCTCCGGCTACATTATGGCGGCACGGCGTTGGCTGAAAAAACGCCGCAGGAACAAAAAGGTCGCCTGAAAAATGTGGACTTGGGATATTATCCTCGCCCTGCTCGCCGTCGGAAGCGCGGCGGGCTTTATTGCAGGATTGTTCGGCGTAGGCGGCGGTACGCTGGTCGTCCCCGTCGTCTTGTGGACATTGCAACTGCAAGGCATCAGCAGCCACCCCTACGCCCAACATCTCGCCATCGGCACATCCTTCGCCGTAATGGTGTTCACCACTTTCTCCAGCATGTACGCGCAGCACAAAAAAAGCGCCATCGACTGGCAGACTGTCCGCCGTATGACCCCTTCCATGATATTCGGCGTACTGATCGGCGCGGTAACCGCCAAATACATGCCTACCCGCGCCCTGCAAATCTTCTTCATCTCATTCCTAACCCTTGTCGCCCTCAAAACCCTGACCGACTCCAAACCCAAAGCCTCGCGCCACCTGCCCGCCCTGCCCGGTCTGAGCGCAGTCGGCACATTGTTCGGCGCAGCTTCAAGCTGGGTCGGCATCGGCGGCGGCTCGCTGTCCGTCCCCTTCCTGATGTATTGCAACTTCCCCGCCCACCGCGCCATCGGCACATCCTCCGGCCTCGCTTGGCCGATTGCACTCGCCGGCACAATCGGCTATCTCGTTACCGGCTGGAACGTTCCCGACCTGCCCCACGGCTCCGGCGGCTTCCTCTATCTGCCCGCCGTCGCCATCCTCAGCATCGCCACCATGATTTTCGCCCCAATCGGCGTCAAAGCCGCGCACAAACTCCCCGCACGCCAGCTCAAAATCTCCTTCGGCATCATGCTGCTGCTGATTGCCGTCAAAATGGCTTGGAACCTTATGCGTTAACCATGCTGGCAAATACCGTATAACAAAATTACCCCCCCTTTGGCATCATGAATCTTCTAAAAACCGTTTAATCTTTCCCAAAGGCAAGCCTCTGACCGCTTATAGTAGATTAAATTTAAATCAGGACAAGGCGACGAAGCCGCAGACAGTACAG
>CAUOMQ010000058.1:0-14618 GCA_963456805.1 uncultured Neisseria sp.
GCTTCAGCACCTTAGAGAATCGTTCTCTTTGAGCTAAGGCGAGGTAACGCCGTACCGGTTTAAAGTTAATCCACTATAACATCCGCAACACAAACACAAGAAAGAGACTCAAAATGAAAGAATTGATCAAACTCGCCGCCGCATCGCTGATCGGTATGTCCGGTCTAACCGCTGGCGCTACCCACATCGCCGACAATATGCGTACCGCGATTAAAAAATAAGCTCGGGCTGTTTTAATCCCCAAGCTGTCGGAAGTCAAAGCAAAGGTCGTCTGAAAAGTTTCAGACGACCTTTTTTGATTGGATCGGGTTTGTGCGATAAGGTGCAAACCTCAAAACGGGCGCAGTCGTATCGGGTAAACGGTTTTCCTTTGGTCTGTCGGGAAAGCATGATTTGCGGACTGTATGCCGCGTAGCCGAAAGCTGCTCTTTCCCATTCTTTTGCTATCGGTTGGGAAACAAGACAAGCCTGCCCGTTATGTTGAAAAGGGGTCGTCTGAAACTTTTCAGGCGACCCCTTGGCATTGAATCGGGTGTTCAGGCAAAGGTTAATCCACTATACAAAGCGTTATGCCAATTCCAGCTGTTTTTCCAAGCTTTCCACCAGATTGTCGTCCAGTCCCAAGGCTTGCGACAGGCGGCTGAGGAAGACGATTTCTTTACGGGACAAGTCTGCGCAGACCAATCGTGCCGCCAGATAGGTTTCCGCTGCCAATGCCTGATCGTTGCCGACGGCGGCGGCGAGTTCTTCTACCGTTGCCGGATTGGCGTATTCGGCGGCAAGCCATGCGGCGGTTTCGGGGTCGTCGCCGCTTTCACGGGCGATGACTTGTTTTTCGGTTTCGTCAATCAGACCGTCCGAAGCCGCGGCGGCAATCATGGTGCGCAAAATCACGCGGCTGTGTGTTTCGGCGAGCAGTCCGGCAGGCTCGAACGCGCCTTGCGGCACGGCTTCCTGCTGCTTGTTTTTCTGCCAGTTTTGATAACCCTGATACGCCAGATAACCCAAAGCCGCCACGGAGCCGACTTTGACCAGCGATTTGGCGGTTTTTTTCTTCATCAGCATGGAGACCAGTCCGCCGACCAAAGCGCCGCCGCCAAAAGAGTTGAGCGGGCTTTCGGAAACGGATTTGCCGCTTTTTTGAACGGTTCCCAAGATTTGATTGAGCAGGTTGTTGAAGTTCATGATGATCCCCTCATGGTGGTCGGTTTGGGTCTGAAATGGAGGCTCGGGGTCGTCTGAAATCGGGATGAGGCGTTTCAGACGACCTGTTCACACAAGGCTCTTAACCGCGTACCCGCTCGATTTTCGCGCCGACTTTGCCGAGTTTTTTCTCGATGTGTTCGTAGCCGCGGTCGAGGTGGTAGATGCGTTCGACGATGGTTTCGCCGCCGGCGACCAAGCCTGCCATGACGAGGCTGGCGGAGGCGCGCAGGTCGGTCGCCATCACGACGGCGCCGGAGAGTTTTTCCACGCCTTTGACGAAGGCGGTGTTGCCTTCGGTGGTGATGTTCGCACCCATGCGGTTGAGTTCGGGAACGTGCATGAAGCGGTTTTCAAAGATGGTTTCGACGACGCGGCTGTCGCCTTCGGCAACGGCGTTCATCGCCATAAACTGCGCCTGCATGTCGGTCGGGAAGCCAGGGTGGACGACGGTGCGGATGTCCACGGCTTTGGGACGCTGCTGCATGTCGATGGAAATCCAGTCGTCGCCCGCTTCGATGATGGCGCCCGCTTCGACGAGTTTGTCCAATACGGCTTCCATGGTTTTGGGAGCGGCGTTGCGCAGGACGACTTTGCCGCCGGTCATGGCGACGGCGCAGAGGAAGGTACCGGCTTCGATGCGGTCGGGCACGACGCTGTGTTCGCAGCCGTGCAGCTCTTTTACGCCTTCGACGGTCATGGTTGATGTGCCGATGCCGCTGATTTTCGCGCCCATTTTGACGAGGCATTCCGCCAAATCGACGACTTCGGGTTCGATGGCGCAGTTTTCGAGGATGGTCGTGCCTTCGGCGAGGGTTGCCGCCATCAGCAGGTTTTCCGTACCGCCGACAGTAACGACGTCCATGACGACGCGCGTGCCTTTCAGACGGCCTTTGGCTTTGACATAACCGTGTTCGATGGTGATTTCCGCACCCATGGTTTCGAGGCCTTTGAGGTGCTGGTCAACAGGGCGCGAACCGATGGCGCAGCCGCCGGGCAGGCTGACTTGGGCTTCGCCGAAACGCGCCAGCGTCGGGCCGAGCACGAGGATGGAGGCGCGCATGGTTTTCACCAGTTCGTAGGGGGCGCAGGTGTTGTTGACGGTGCTGCCGTTGATTTCGAATTCGTGAATGTTGTCGGTCAAAACGCGCGCGCCCATGCCTTGCAGCAGTTTTTGGGTGGTTTTGACGTCGGCGAGCATGGGTACGTTTTTCAGGCGCAGGGTGCCGGAGGTCAAGAGTCCGGCACACATCAGCGGCAGGGCGGCGTTTTTCGCGCCGGATACGGTGATTTCGCCGTTGAGCGGGCCGTTGGCGGTGATTTTGAGTTTGTCCACAGTGTTTCTTTCGTTGTTAAGACAAGTCCCGACGGCGTTGCCGGCAGGACGGGATTCGTTTAGGTTCGGAATTATAAGGGATTTTGACGGTTTTTGCGGGCGGGCGGGGAGAATTCTTCCGAAGGGTGTTTACGGGGTACGAATGGTCGGAAGGGTCGTCTGAAAACTGTCGGGCGCAGTTTCGCAATGTCTGTTGGGACGCTGTCAAATCTGCGCTTTCAGACGACCTTTTTGCTGTGCGGCGGAATGAAGCCGCCGTTCCCCTCAAGCCTTGTCCGACAGGCTGTATCCGTCGGACAAGGATGGGCGGCGGGGTTATTCGGCACCGACGACGACAATGTGCAAATCTTCAGGTTTGACGCGGCGCTTCCAAGCGTCTTTGACTTGCGCCACGGTCAATTTGCCGATGGCTTTGGGGTAGGCTTCGAGATAGTCGTTGGGCAGGTTGTGGTAACCGATGATGCTGAGGTATTTCACCAGCTTGGCGTTGGAATCGAAACGCAGGGGGAAGCTGCCGATGATGTTGGCTTTGGCTTGTGCCAGTTCTTCTTCGGTCGGGCCTTCTTCGATGAATTGTTTGATGACTGCCTGAGCCTGTACGAGCGAATCTTTGGTGTTTTTCTTCTGGGTAGAATAGGCGATGGTGAACATACCCGCTTCGGTTGCCGGTTCGAGGTTGCTGTATACGCCGTAGGTGTAGCCGTAACGGTCGCGCAAAACTTTCATCAGGCGGCTGTCGAAACCGCCGCCGCCGAGGATGTAGTTGCCGGCAACCAAGGCGTAATAGTCGGGGTCGTGGCGTTTAATCAGCGGCATACCGAGCAAGACTTGCGCCTGTTCGCCGGCAAACGGGATGTTGCGGCGTTGTGCCGGATTGGGTTTGACGGGCGGGACGGTGTGGGCGGCTTTGCTGCGGTCGGGCAGGCCGTTCAACACGTTTTTCACAAGCTGGTCGGCTTGTTTGCGGTTGATGTCGCCGACGATGGCGACGATGGCGTTGTCTTTGCCGTATCGGCTGCGGTGGAACGCGCGGATGTCGTCAAGGTTGACTTTGCGGATGCTCTCCGCGGTGACGTTGGCGCCGCTGCCGTATGGGTGGTCGGGATAGGCAAGTTTGGTCAGCGCGCGTCCGGCGGTAAAGTCGGGGGTGGTTTCCTGTTGCTGTAGGGTGGTCACCGCCTCTTTTTGACGGCGGTCGAACACGGCGGGGTCAAAACGGGGGTGCGTCAGGGATTGGTTGAGCAGTCCGGCGGCTTTTTTGAGCGTTTCGGGGCGGCTCAGGCTGCGCAAGACGGCGGCAGAGCTTTCCTGTCCGCTGCTGCTGTCGATTTGGGTGGCAATATCGTCGGCGGCGGCATTAAAGGCTTCTTCGTCCAGCTTTTCCGTGCCGTCGGTCAGCAGGGCGGCGGTGAATTCCGCCACTTCGCTTTTGCCTTCGGGGTTGAACACGCTGCCCGCGCCTTTGAAGTTGACCTGCATATCGACGATGGGGTTGTCGTGTTGCTCGACCAAAAGGACTTCTGTGCCGTTGCCGGTGGTCCAGCGTTGGATGTCCACGCCTGCCTGCGCGGCGGTGGAGAAGGCGAGGGCTAATATGAGGGGAAGGGATTTCATCGGATATTCCTTTGCGGTTTAACCCGGTTGCCGGAGCGGAAGGGCGGTTTGGTGCCGTATTCCGCCCCGTTCCGAGTCATGTGCCACTTCGGGCGGGGTCGGTTCGGAGGTCGTCTGAAAACGGGAAAAGCGGTTTCAGACGACCCCTTGGGTCGGTTTATTTGGGTTGAGGCTTGTTTGCCGCCTGAACAATCGGGTGGTACAGGATTTTCGGATCGGGCATCACGACCACGGTCGCCAAGCGGTCGTCCGTCAGCAGCTGCGCGGCGGCCTGCACATCTTCGACGCTGACGGCTTTCAGGCGGCGGCGGATTTCCGCTTCGTCGCTGTATTCGAAGCCGCGCGCCTCCAGCCGCCCGATGATGGAGGCCTGTGCTTCCATAGAGTCGCGCTCGTAGATTTCGGACGCTTCCGACTGCGCTTTGATGCGGTTCAGCTCTTCGGCGCTGACCCCGTTTTCGGCGATGTCTTTCAATTCGCGGCGCAATTCGGCGATGACGGCATCGACTTCGACGTTGTCCGCCGGCATGGCGAAGATGCTGAACAACGGCATTTCACGGCTGATCAGGTCGTAACTTGCGTCCGTACTCAAAGCCATCTGTTTGCCGCGTATCAGGTTTTTATCCAAGCGGCTGGACGAGTTGCCCGACAAGATTTCCGACAGGACATCCAGCGCATAGGGCAGTCTGTCGTCCAGACTTTCCAATCCGGGAACGCGGTAGTTCAAGCTGACCAAGGGTTGGCGCGTGACCACCGAGGTCGTCTGAAAATTCACAGGTTCGCGTTTGAACGGTTCGTTGGCAAGCATATTGCGGTCGGGCTGCTGCTTGGCGGGAATGTTGCCGAACAGTTCCGCTGCGGTTTTGAGCGTCTTTTTGGCATCGACATCGCCGACAATCACCAAAACGGCGTTGTTCGGCGCGTAATATTGCCGATACCAGTCGCGCAGGTCATCGGCTTTGAGCGTGTGCAAATCATCCATATAACCGATGACCGCGGCTTTCATCGAAGGCAGCGTAAAGCTGTTCAGATACACCTGTTCCCACAGCTTGCCGTCCGCCGTGTCTTCCGTGCGTTGGCGGCGTTCTTCGCGGATGACGTTCATTTCATTTTGAAATTCTTCATCGCTGAAATTGAGGTTGTGCATCCGGTCGGCTTCGAGCTTCAACACTTCGGGCAGGTTTGCCGCCGCGATGTTTTCGTAATAAACCGTCTCGCTGCGGTTGGTGTAGGCATTGTTCTCTCCGCCCAAAGCGGCGACGCGGCGGTTGAACTCTCCCGAAGGTACGGCCTGCGTGCCTTTAAACATCATGTGTTCCAAGGCATGGCTCAAACCGCTTTTGCCCTGTTTTTCATCCACGCTGCCGACTTTATACCAAAGCTGCGACACGGCGACCGGCGCGCGGCGGTCTTCTTTCACAATAATCTTCAACCCGTTGGGCAGCGTTTGCGATACGGTCTGCGCCAGCGTGAGTACGGGCGCGGACAAAGCAAATATCAGGGCAAGATGGCGTAAGCTGTTCAATCTGGATTCCTCTCAGTCGGTCTGGCGCAGAGCAGTCTCTGCTTGAGTGCGAAATATTACCGAGAACGGGACGAAACGGCTGTCCGCCCGTTTCAGTCTGCGCTGAAGCGGGATCAATAAAAACGGTAATGAGGCCGCCGTTTTCGAGTGATTCCGCTTCAGCCCAAATATGCCGGAGAGACTTCAAATCAGGACAAGGCGCGGCAACGCCGTATCGCTTTGAAGTCAATCCTTTTATAGAACGTTGCAATGATAAACAGTTCCCATATGCGTAAACAAAAAGGTCGTCTGAAAATCAAAGATTGGGTTTCAGACGACCCCTGCGTCACAAGATGGGCGTCACATTCAACCGGATTGTCCGTCCCCCTCCAATACCAATTCCATCACCGACACCGTCTCGCCGTTGTGCTGACAGGTCGCGATTTCACGCCAGCCGTATTTCTCGTAAACCGACTGCACGTCCGGCGTATAAAGGTAAAGCTTGGGCAGGCGCATTTGGCGGGCGGCGGCGAGGCAGTGTTCAATCAACAGACCGCCCACGCCTGTCCCCCTGTGTTCGGGCAAAACGAACACATCGCCCAGCCAATATTCGTATTGGGGAAACTCTTCCATATCGTGCCGTTTGAGCGCGGCAGAACCCAGCAGCGCGCCGCCGTTGCCAATCGCGGCAAACGCCAACGGCAGGTTTTCACCGTTCAGGCATTCCGCGTAATAGGTGCGGATTTTTTCCATAGACGACCACGGCGCAAAATCATGCCATTGCCGATAAAGCGCGCGAGCGAGCGGTTCGACGTGTTCGGGACGTAAAGGCGTGATGTTCATAAAAGGCATAATACGCCCGCGCCTTCCGCCTGAAAATGCCCCCTTTCTGCCGATACGTTTTCAGACGACCCCCGCTTAAATCAAAATGCGGTTTCCCTGTTCGGCCTCAAACCTTTGCCATATGCCGTTTGACAAGCGTTTCAGATTCGGCTAAAACCAAAATATGTTTGGCATCGTAAACTCCTGTAAATCCGAATAAAACCGTCGGATACGGGCGTTTCCGCCAAACCCGTAGGGTGCGGCAGGCAATCCTTAGGCACGCACCCGCTCTAAGAAAAATATTGAAAATGCCGGTGGAGGCAGGCAGGTTTCCTCCGGGGCAGTACGTCTGCCAAACCTCTGCCAACAGGAGAACTTTAATATGTCTGACAACCAGTCCGCCCGCAAGGAAAAAACCTTCTTCGGGCATCCCATCCAGCTTTCTACCCTGTTCCATATCGAATTGTGGGAACGTTTCTCGTTTTACGGGATGCAGGGTATCTTGATGATCTATCTCTATTACGCTGCCAATAAAGGCGGTTTGGGTATAAACGAGTCGCTCGCCGGCGGCATTGTCGGCGCATACGGCGGCAGCGTTTATTTGTCTACCATCCTCGGCGCATGGCTTGCCGACCGGATTTGGGGCGCGGAGAGAACGCTGTTTATTTCCGGCATCGTGGTCATGCTCGGACACATCGTTTTGGCAATCGCACCGGGTCTGTACGGACTGCTATGCGGCTTGGTACTCATCGCACTGGGCAGCGGTGGTGTGAAATCGTCGGCAAGCTCGATGGTCGGCTCGCTTTATGAGGCAGATCACATGAAGCCACTGCGCGATGCCGGTTTTTCCATTTTCTATATCTCCATCAACATCGGCGGCTTCTTAGGCCCGCTCCTGACGGGCTTGCTGCAAACGAAGATGGGTTTCCACTACGGCTTCGGCGCGGCGGCAGTCGGTATGGCTTTCGGGCTGTGGCGTTACTCTGTGGGGCGCAAACTTCTGCCGCATACGCCTGCGCCCAATCCGCTGCGTCCTGAAAAAGTGAAAACCGCGGTGGCAGTCGCCGTGTTGATTGTCTTGGTTATCGGCAGCCTGATTGCCTCGGGCGCGCTCAATTTGGACAACTTCTCCAAATTCCTGCTCGGCACAGTCATTCTTACCGTCATTGCCTATTTCGCGCGTCTGCTCGGCAGCAGCCATGTGTCGTCTGAAAACAAACGCCACATCATTGCCTATATCCCGCTGTTTCTGACCATCTGCCTGTTTTGGTCGGTCTGGTTCCAAGTCTATACCGTGGCGACGGTGTATTTTGACAAAACGGTTGACCGCACCCTATTCGGCTGGACTGTCCCCGTCGCATGGAAAGACTCGATCCAAAGTATGTGGGTCGTCCTCTTCTCCGGCGTGATGGCGGCGATTTGGACGAAAATGGGCAAATATCAACCGAAAACCCCGTTTAAATTCGTGTTGGCGATGATTGTTGTCGGCATATCCTATCTTGGATTCGTACCGTATATTTCATCAGAGACACCCATGCCGATTATTGTGTTCGCGCTGATCTTGCTCGCCATCACCATAGGCGAACTGATGATCTCGCCGATTGCACTTTCTATCGCCACCAAAATCGCCCCGCCCATGTTCAAAACCCAAATGGTCGCGCTCAACTTCTTGGGCTTTTCGTTGGGCTTCACTTTGGGCGGCGTGTTGTTCAAAGAAGGATTCAACGACAAAGCCCCGCTGGATTTCTACTGGATGCTTTGCGGCATAGGCGTAATCACCGGTTTGGTATTATTGCTACTCGTACCTATTTTGAATAAAATGCTCAAAGGCGCGGATTAAATACTGATTCGTTAAGAAGGTCGTCTGAAATGCCGTTTCAGACGACCTATTTTTAAGGACTTTGAACCCATGAAACCCAATACCTTCCTCCTAATGCTCCTCCTGCTTGCCGGAGCAGCCCATGCCAACGACAGCACGGGTACAGTCAGCACGAGCGGCATCAAATATCTGAAAAATCCGCATATCGATATGCAGAGCGAAGATTTGTACATCAGCGAAAACCAGATTCGCGTGCATTACCGGTTTAAAAACACCTCCTCGCAAGACATTACCGAAACCGTCCTTTTCCCTTTGCCGATTGTTCCTGCTTTCACCGATTACGACTTTGCCGACACCAAAGGCTTGGTTGACAGCTTCCGAATTTACGCCGACGGCAAACCTGTCCGCCCGCAAGCCCACGTCCGCGCCTATTTTGAACGGAGTAACGGCTCGCTAGTGGACGTGACCGCCGATTTGAAAAAATGCGGTTTGAGCGATCAGGAACTGATGCACCCTTGGACGCAAAAGCAAGACGGTGAAAAAATCGGCAGCAAAATCAGAGCCTGCCGCTCCGCCAAAGTCCAATCCATGCTGCCCAAGCAGCCGGATGAACTGCCCGATTGGTCGTCGCAGATTGTTTACAGCTGGAAGCAAACCTTCAAAGCCGGCAGCGTCACCGAAATCAAACACCAATACACCCCGCTGGTCGGCGGCAGCTTCCTGCCTTCGCTCAAAGCCAAAGACAGCAAAGCATTCATAGATGAGTACTGCATGGATGAAAACTTCCTCAACAACTTTAAAAATGTGAAAGAAGAAAAGGTCTATCACCATTTGGGCTATATTCTGACTACGGGCGCCAACTGGGCAAAACCCATCGGTAAATTCACCCTGACCATAGATCGCGAGCCTAATACCGTGATTTCACTTTGTTGGGACAAATCCTTGCGCAAAGTAGGGCCGAACCGCTTCCAAGCAGTCAAAGAAAATTTCCTGCCGAAAAAAGACTTGGACATTATTTTCGTTTACGAAAAACCCTAAGCGGCATACATATAGTGGATTAACTAAATCAGGACAAGGCGAGGCAACGCCGTACCGGTTTAAAGTTAATCCACTATAAAAGGTCGTCTGAAACCTTGTTTTAGGGTTTCAGACGACCTTTTGCTACAATAAGGCTTTTCCGTTTTGCAAGGCATTCCTATGAGCAAATCCGCCGTTTCCCCGATGATGCAGCAGTATCTCGACATCAAATCGCAGCACGCCGACAAGCTGGTGTTTTACCGCATGGGTGATTTTTACGAGCTGTTTTTGGATGATGCGGTGGAGGCGGCGAAGTTGTTGGACATCACCCTGACCACGCGCGGGCAGATGGACGGTGTGCCGATTAAGATGGCGGGCGTGCCGTTTCACGCGGCGGAGCAGTATCTGGCGCGGCTGGTGAAGATGGGCAAAAGCGTGGCGGTGTGCGAGCAGGTGGGTGAAGTCGGCGCGGGCAAAGGGCCGGTGGAGCGCAAAGTCGTGCGCATCGTGACGCCCGGCACGCTGACCGACGCGGCGTTTTTGGAAGACAAGGAAACCAACCGCATCGCGGCGGTGAACGCGGATAAAAAACACATCGCCATCGCGTGGGCATCTTTGCAAAGCGGCGAATTCAAAACCAAGCTGACGACGGCGGACAAACTCGCCGACGAGCTGGCGCGTTTGCAGGCGGCGGAAATCCTGTTGCCTGAAGGCAAAAGCCTGCCTAATGGCTTTCAGACGACCTCTGCCAACATCACGCGCCTGAATTCATGGCAGTTTGCCGCCGACGCGGGCGCGAAATTATTGACCGAATACTTCGGCTGTCAAGACCTGCACGGCTTCGGTTTGGACGGCAAAGAACACGAAGCCGCCGTCGGTGCGGCGGGCGCGCTGTTGAACTACATCCGCCTGACGCAAAACCTGATGCCGCAACACTTAGACGGCATTTCGCTCGAAACCGACAGCCAATATATCGGCATGGACGCCGCCACGCGCCGCAATCTCGAAATCACGCAAACCCTCTCCGGCAAAAAATCGCCGACCCTGTTTTCCATACTCGACGGCTGCGCCACCCACATGGGCAGCCGCCTCTTGGCACTCTGGCTGCACCACCCCTTACGCAGCCGCGCCCACATCCGCGCCCGCCAAGAAGCCGTTGCCGCGCTGGGTTCGCAATACGAAACCCTGCAAGGCCGTCTGAAAAACATCGCGGACATCGAACGCATCGCCGCCCGCATCGCCGTCGGCAACGCCCGCCCGCGCGACCTCGCCGCCTTGCGCGACAGCCTGTTTGCCCTGTCCGAAATCGAATTGTCCGCCGAGGGCAGCAGTCTCTTAGAAACCCTCAAAGCCGTTTTTCCCGAAACCCTGCCCGTCGCCGAAACCCTCAAAGCCGCCGTGATGCCCGAACCCGCCGTCTGGCTCAAAGATGGCGGCGTCATCAACCAAGGCTATTCGGCAGAACTCGACGAGTTGCGCCACATCCAAAATCACGGCGACGAATTCCTGCTCGACCTCGAAGCGCGCGAACGCGAACGCACCGGCCTTTCCACCCTCAAAGTCGAGTTCAACCGCGTCCACGGCTTCTACATCGAGTTATCCAAAGTCCAAGCCGAACAAGCCCCCGCCGACTACCAACGCCGCCAGACCCTGAAAAACGCCGAACGCTTCATCACCCCCGAACTCAAAACCTTCGAAGACAAAGTCCTGACCGCGCAAGAGCAGGCATTGGCATTGGAAAAACGCCTGTTTGAAGCCCTCCTCAAAGACATTCAGACGACCCTTCCTCAGCTTCAAAAAGCCGCTAAAGCCGCCGCCGCACTGGACGTACTCTCCACCTTCGCCGCCACCGCCGCCGAACGCGGCTTCGTCTGCCCCGAGTTCGCCGACTACCCCGTCATCCATATCGAAAACGGCCGCCATCCCGTCGTCGAGCAACAAGTGCGCCACTTCACCGCCAACCACACCCGCCTCGACCACAAACACCGCCTCATGCTCTTGACCGGCCCCAACATGGGTGGCAAATCCACCTACATGCGTCAAGTCGCCCACATCGTCCTCATGGCGCACACCGGCAGCTTCGTCCCCGCCGATGCCGCCCAAATCGGGCCCATCGACCAAATCTTCACCCGCATCGGCGCCTCCGACGACCTCGCCTCCAACCGCTCCACCTTCATGGTTGAAATGAGCGAAACCGCCTACATCCTCCACCACGCCACCGACCAATCCCTCGTCCTCATGGACGAAGTCGGACGCGGCACCTCCACCTTCGACGGCCTCGCCCTCGCGCACGCCATCGCCGAACACCTGCTGCAAAAAAACAAATCCTTCAGCCTCTTCGCCACCCACTATTTCGAACTGACCAAACTGCCCGAAGCCCACGCAACGGCAGTCAACATGCACCTCTCCGCGCTCGAACAAGGACAAGACATCGTCTTCCTCCACCACATCGAGCCCGGCCCCGCCAGCAAAAGCTACGGCATCGCCGTCGCCAAACTCGCCGGCCTGCCCAACCGCGCCCTCAAAGCCGCCCAAAAACATCTGGACGAGCTCGAAGCCCAAGCCGCCGCCGTCCGCCCGCAGTTGGACATCTTCAGCACCCTGTCGTCTGAAAACGAATACAGCGGGTTTAGCCCAAACGAAACGGCGGACATTGACCCCCAAGCCGCCGCAAGCCAAGAAAACCACCCCGCCCACCACGCACTCGCCGAAGCCCTAAACCAAATCCGCCCCGACGACCTCACCCCACGCGAAGCCTTGGATGCACTGTACCGCCTCAAGCAGATTGCCGAAGGCGGGGAATAAAACGCGTTGGTTCATTGAAAAAGGTCGTCTGAAAAACCTTGTTTCGGGTTTTCAGACGACCTTTCGTTTGCCTGCCGATTATAGTGGATTAAATTTATAGTGGATTAACTTTAAACCAGTACGGCAAAAAGTTAATCCACTATATCACACGGCTTGCGGGCTGGCTTCGATGTCGTGCAGGCTGCGGTAGCAGGGATCGAGCTGTTTGGCGATGAGGGTGAGCTGCCGGTGGAGGATGTGGCTTTGACGTTCGTCGCCTGCCTCTGTTTGTAAGGCTTCCAAGTCGGTTCGGATTTGGGAGAGGGTCGTCTGAAAATCTTGTTCGCTTGTTTGCGGGAGGCGTTCGAGCAGGTCGGCGATGCGGTAGCCGCTTTGGTAGAACTTGCGGACGAAGTCGGGGCTGCACGCACCGTCCATTTCGCTGCGGTATGCGCCGAGTGCGGAGATGTAGCCGGTCAGGGCGTAGCTGGTTTTGAGGAGGGTGAAGCCGCTTTGCAGGTTGTTGCCGTATTTTTTGGGTTCGCTGCTCATGTCGGAGAGGGTGCTGCTGAGGGTGGCGGTGCGTTCGTGGGCTTGGCGGCGGACGGTGCGGTATTCGACGTCGTCGGCGATGCCGTATTGGAGCTGGTCGAGGATTTTTCTGAGGTAGGCGCCGTTGCCGCCGACGGTTTGGGCGGCGGTTTTTTCGAGGGTGAGGTAACGCCAGTCCGGCCAGAGGTAGGTGACGGCTGCCCACGCGAGGACGGATCCGACGATGGTGTCGATGATGCGGACGGGCATGGCGGCATAGACGTCCAGCCCGGCGAGGGAGAAGCTGGTGAGGGCTTGGATGGTGATGAAGAAGGTGGAGAAGCTGTATTTGTAGCTTCGGGTCATGAAAAACAGGGTGGTGCTGGCGATGACGATCCAGAGTTTGGTTTCGACGGAGGGGGTGAAATAAGGCACGAGGGAGCCGACGATGACGCCGAGGATGGTGCCGGCGATCCGTTGGTACACGCGGCTTTTGGTGGCGGTGTAGTTGGGTTGGCAGACGAAAACGGCGGTCAGGAGTATCCAGTAGCCGAGGTTAAGATGGAGGATTTCGACGATGATGCAGGAGGCGGCAACGAGGATGGAGAGGCGCGTGGCGTGGCGGAACACGCCGGACTCGAAGTTGAGCTGGCTGCGGACGGTCTGCCAGACGTTTTTCAGGCTGCTGTTTTCGAGGGCGGCTATGCGGGTGTCGCTGCTGTTGTCGTTTTCAGCGGGGGAGTCGCTGTGTTGGAGTTGGCGCAGTTGGTGGTCGACGCTGCCGAGGTTGTCGAGCAGGCGGCGGATGTGGTGGATGTTGCGGCTTTCGGGGTGGTCGTCGGTGTAGTGGGCGAGGGATTGGCGGCAGCCTTCCATCGCGCGTCCGAGGCGTTTGCTGTATGTGTAGTCTTTGCCGTTCCTCAGGGCGGCGGCAACGTTGCGGCACGCCTGCCCCTGCATTTCGAGCAGGCGGCGGATGCGGAAGATGAGGTCGGTGTTTTTGAGGGTGTCGGTCAGCTCGGTATAGTCGGCGTGGGCGGAGCTGACGCGTTCGTGTATGTCTTGGGCGGTGAAGTAGTAGCGCAGCATTTTGGCGGTGCGCGGGTGGCGGTGTTTGCCGCGCAGGCGGTAAAACAGGGCGGCGCGACATTGGTTGAAGGCGGTGATGACGCCGGTGTTGCTCATGGCGAGGTCGATTTGACGGTTGCCGAGCCAAGCGGCTTCGTCGGGATCGAAAAAGTCGGCTTTGGCGTCAAAATACCCGCCGAGCGCTTCGTAGGCGTTGGCGACGCTTTCTTGGACGGGGCGGTGCGGGAGGATGATTTGGAAAACGAGTGTGCAGGTGCTGTATAACACGGTCCCGAGCAGAATCATGACGGGATTGGTCAGCCAGAAGGTTTCGGGGGTGTAGGTGAGCGTGGTGTAGGTGGCGACGGCAAGTGCGCCGAACGCGAAGGTACGGTATTTCAGCCCGACCGCGCCCAAAATGGTAAAGCCGAACGTCATCAGGGTCATGGCGAGGATGAAAGGCAGGCCGGTGCCGAGCGTGCTTTGGGCGACAAGCGACGAGAGGGTAAACAGGGCGACGGTGATGATGATGTTTTTCAGACGACCTGTCAGGCGGTTGTCCAAATCGACGAGGCCGCCCGCGATGATGCCGAGCACGAAGGGCATGGCGAGCTTGGGCGTGCCGAACCGCCAGACGAGGGTCGCGGCGATAAAGACGCTGGCGAAGACGGGCAGCGAGGTGATGATGAGGGGTTTGAGCGGCGGGAGTTTCATCGTATTGGGCGCGGCTTTAAATGGGAATGGTTTGATTATTATGAATGAAATGAAACGGTATTCTAACAGGATTTTAGGGCGGGACGGGGGCTATGGGGTCGTCTGAAAACCTGTCCGACAGCGTCCCTGCGAAACGGATATGACCGACCTGCCTGAGACCTTTGCAAAATTCCCCAAAATCCCCTAAATTTCCATCAAGACATTTA
>CAUOMQ010000059.1:0-14603 GCA_963456805.1 uncultured Neisseria sp.
GGAGAGAACCGGGTGAAGGTGAGATGGTAGGATTGGCGGGCAGTCATGGCGTTGAATTTAAAGATGACAATGAGGTTCGTATGGTAACTTGAATGTCATTGCCGGTAAAGCGAATGGGATAAATGGAAGAAAAATTATACAAATGGTATTTAATGCGCACTTTATTTTATTCAATTCAAGTCAATTCACTTATATAGTGGATTAACTTTAAACCGGTACGGCGTTGCCTTGCCTTGCCGTACTATCTGTACTGTCTGCGGCTTCGTCGCCTTGTCCTGATTTAAATTCAATCCACTATAATCCACTATAATCCACTATATATAGCCTTTACCGCTTAAAAAAGGTCGTCTGAAAATACACTTTCAGACGACCTTTCCTATTTCAAATTCAAACAAGCAAAACTCCACCAACTCATCACGGCTCCGCCATTTCCAACGCCTGTTTGATGTCCACGGCAACGACGCGCGATACGCCTTTTTCCTGCATGGTTACGCCGACCAGCTGCTCCGCCATTTCCATGGTCAGGCGGTTGTGGGAGATGTAGAGGAACTGGGTTTGCGCCGACATTTCTTTGACCAGGTTGCAGAAACGCGAGGTGTTGGCGTCGTCCAGCGGGGCATCGACTTCGTCCAGAAGGCAGAAGGGGGCGGGGTTGAGGCTGAACAGGGCGAACACGAGGCTCATGGCGGTGAGGGCTTTTTCGCCGCCGGAGAGGAGGTGGATGGTGCTGTTTTTCTTGCCGGGCGGGCGCGCCATGATGGACACGCCGGCGGTCAGGAGGTCGTCGCCTATCATTTTGAGGGTGGCTTCGCCGCCGCCGAACAGGGTGGGGAAGAAGGTTTGGACTTTGCCGTTGACGGCGTCGAAGGTTTCTTTGAAACGCGCTTTGGTTTTGTCGTCGATTTGGGCGATGGCTTCTTCCAAAAGGGTGATGGCGGCCTGCACGTCTTCGCTCTGGCTGCGGTAGTAGCCGTCGCGTTCGCGCGCTTCTTCGAGTTCTTGCAGGGCGGCGAGGTTGACGGCGCCGAGGGCTTCGATTTGCTGGGTGAGGCTGCCGATGCTGCTGTTCAATACTTTCGGCGATTCTTTCGCCAACGCTTCGAGCGCATCCAAATCGGCGGCGCGTTCGGTCAGGTTTTGATGGTAGCGTTTGGCGTTGATCAGGGCTTCCTGCTGCTGCAACAGGGCGGTTTGGGTGGCTGCCTGAAGCTGCGGCAGCTTGGTTTGCAGGCTTTGTACGCGGGCGTACTGCTCCCTGCCCTGTTCCTGAATCTGCGCGAGTTTTTCCTGCACGGCGATGTATTCTTCGTCCAGCGTGTGCACGGCTTCGGTCAACTCGTCGAGCTTGATGTGCTGCTCGTCGTTTTGGAACTCGGTTTCATAGGCGAGGGCAAGCTCTTGCTGGCGTTCCTGCCAGTCTAGGGTTTGCTGTTCGAGCTGGGCGATTTGCTGCTGGTAGTTTTGTTTTTGCTGGTTGAGTTTGTGGACGGCGACTTCGGCCAGCCCGTATTGGCGGTTGGCTTCCAACAGGGCAAGCTGCGCCTGTTTCAGACGGCCTTGCTGCTCTTGGCGGCTGTGTGCGGTGGTTTGCTGTTGGTGTTCGAGTTCGGCGGCGGCTTCCTGCAAAGTAACGATGTCGTCTGAAAGCCCGTCGGATGTGTGTTGCAACACGGTCTGTTCTTCCGCCAACTGGGCCAGTTCGCGCTCGATGTGTTCGCGGCGGATTTGCCCTTGGTTGGTGCGCGCCAAGAGTTCGGCGGCGCGTTGCTGCGCCTGGCTGTATTGGCGCGTGTGCTGCTGTTGCTGCTGCATCAGGTTTTTGTGCTGCACTTCGGACGAGCGCACAGCAGCCTCCGCCTGTTTGAACGCGGCTTCGGCGGCGGAGAGTTCGGGGGCGAGTTTTTCCAGTTCGGAAGCGATGCCGTCGAGGCGCGCTTTTTGGGCAATCAAGCTTTCTTGCGCGGGCTTGGCATAGAGCAGAACGCTGACTTTATCGACCTGATGGCCTTCGGGCGTGAGCCAGATTTGGTGTGCGCCCAAATCGCTTTGATGCGCGAGGGCGTAGCTCAAATCGGGCGCGCACAATACGCCGTCGAGCCAGTGGTGCAATGCCGTCTGAAACGGCGGCTGCGCTTGGATTTGGTTCAACAATGCCTGTACGGGCAGGGATTTTTTGATGCCGCCGGAGAGGTCGTCTGAAAGCCATGCCGCCTGCCCCTGCGGCAACGGCACGGGCGGCACGAAGCCATGCGGCACGGCGCGGGCGTGCAGGCGTTCGGCAAGGATGACGGACAAGGCGTGCTGCCACTCGGCGGGCGCGGTGATGTGTTGCCACAGTTGCGGCGCGGCGGCGTGGTCGGTTGCCTGCCAGAAGTCGGCAGCTTCCTGCTGTTGCGACAGGATTTGCGACAACGCCTGCTGCTGCGCCTGCAAGGTGATGTGTTGCTGCTTCAGGCTTTGGAAGCGGTTTGAGGCCGTCTGAAACGCTTCGCGGGCGGCGTGTAGGGCTTCTTCGGCGGCAATGATTTGTTCTTCGTAATGCTCTTGCTGGCTTTGCAACAAGGCGGCGGCTTCCTGCGCGGCGGCGGTTTCGGCCTCGTCGGGCAGGTTCAGGGCTTGGTTTTCCTGTTTCAGACGACCTTTGCGCTCTTCGTGCTTGGCAACGGTTTGTTCGGCATGGGCAAGCTGCTGCTGCTTCAATGCCAGTTCGCGACGGATACGGTTTGCCTCGTCCTGCTGGGTTTGGAAGGCGGCGTTGAGCGTGGCTTGGGCTTCTTCCAATTCGGGCAGACGCTCTTCGTGTTCGGCAACCTGCATCGCCCATTCCGCCAATTCGGTTTGCTTTTCTTCGGCCTGCAACTCGTTTTCTTC
This sequence comes from uncultured Neisseria sp., assembly GCA_963456805.1. Lineage (GTDB taxonomy): Bacteria > Pseudomonadota > Gammaproteobacteria > Burkholderiales > Neisseriaceae > Neisseria. The sequence goes on from CAUOMQ010000059.1 coordinate 2,872, forward strand.
AAGCTGCACGCGGATTTGCTGCTTCTCCTGATGGATGCGCTGCATCTGCGCCTGCGCCGCCTGCTTGTCGCGTTCGATGCGTTGGTGCAGGTTTTGCTGATGGCGGATTTGTTCTTCCAAACGGGCAATCTGCTCGCGCAACACGCCGCGTTTGTTGCTCAATTCGTGTACCGCCTGCTGCTGCGATTGTTCGGCGGTCTGCAAGGCGTGTACTTCGTCGTTTAACGCCTGAACCTGCGCGGCGGTTTCGTCCTGCTGCGCCTGTAAAGACTGATGCTGCGCGGTCGCCTTGTCGGCGGCGGCAAGCGATTGCTGCCATTGGGCGTAATCGAGCAAATCCTGTTGTCGGTTCAACTGCGCGGTCAGGGATTTGTAGCGTTCAGCGGTTTCCGCCTGTTTTTCCAGCTTTTCCACCTGACGCGCCAACTCGTTCTGCAAATCGCCCAAACGCTGCAAATGCTCGCGCGTGTCTTTCAGACGGCCTTCCGTCTCCTTGCGGCGTTCCTTATATTTGGACACGCCCGCCGCCTCCTCGATATAGGCGCGCAACTCCTCCGGCCGCGCTTCGATGATGCGCGAAATCATCCCCTGCTCAATAACGGCATAACCGCGCGCACCCACGCCCGTCCCTAGAAACAAATCGGTAATGTCGCGGCGGCGCACGGTCTGATTGTTGATGAAATAAGTCGATTCGCCCTGACGCGTCAGCTGCCGCTTGATGCTCACCTCGGCATACTGCCCCCACGCCCCCTGCAAACTGTGGTCGCTGTTGTCAAACACCAGCTCCACCGAAGCCCTCGGCGCAGGACGGCGCGTCGCCGCACCGTTAAAAATCACGTCCTGCATACTCTCGCCGCGAAGCTGCTTCGCCGAAGCCTCGCCCAACACCCAGCGCACCGCGTCAATCACATTCGACTTGCCGCAGCCGTTCGGCCCGATAACCGCAACAAGCTGCCCCGGCACATGAATCGTGGTCGGGTCGGTAAAAGATTTGAAGCCGGAGAGTTTGATGTGGGTCAGGCGCATGGGATAAGGACGGGGAGAAAAAAATAAAGTGGGATTTTATACTAGTCTTCCCGCGAAAAACCAAATTCTTGAAAACAAATCCGACAGCCTGCCGTTCACGCCTGAAAATCAGGTTCGACAGGCAGTACGCAAACTGAAAATAAGCAGTTTGCAGCGAGCTGTTTCTTCAAATGCATCAGCAGGCAAACCGATAATTCAATGCCCCGCTCGAAACAGGCATATAATATGCACCTTATCAAAAACAGATTAGAAGGAACCGACGATGGATGAACAAATGGCGCCTTTTTGCTATCAGGAAATGCCGGCTTGGCAGGCAGACGAGATTCCCGACGCGCTGCGGGCGGGTCATGCATTTGACGAGGGAGAATGGGCTTGCCTGAACGTATTGCAAGGTCGTCTGAAATTGACGGAAGCTGATAATGCTTCTGTCGAGCTGACTGCCGAAGACGGCGATCACATGATTGCGCCACAACAACAGTTTACGGTCGAGCCTTTGACGGACGACACGGAAATCAAGCTCTCGCTTTATTGCGCGGCAAAAGATTATTTCAATAAGAAATACGGCATGAGCGCGACCCATTCGGCGGTAGTGGCGGCTGAAAATATCGTTCCTGCGGGCAAGGCTTTGGATATGGGCTGCGGTCAGGGGCGTAATGCACTGTTTTTAGGTTTGAAAGGATTTGACGTAACCGCCGTGGACAACAATCCGCAGGCGGTGCAAAACGTCAACGAGTTGGCGCGCATCGAAGACCTGGACGTGCGGGCGGTAGAATATGATTTGAATGCCGCCAACCTTCAGGATCATTTCGACTATATCGTGGCGACCGTTGTGTTTATGTTCCTGTATCCGCGCTTTGTGCCGCAAGTGATTGCCGATATGCAGGCGCACACCAACCCGGGCGGCTACAACCTGATCGTTTCGGCGATGGACGCTGAAGACTTCCCTTGCCCTATGCCTTTCCCGTTTAAATTTAAAGAAGGCGAGTTGCGCGAATACTACCGCGACTGGGAGATTGTCGAATACAAAGAGGAACTCGGCGCCATGCACGCGAAAGATGCGGCGGGCAATCCGATACAGTTTAAGTTTGTTACCATGTTGGCGAAAAAGCCTGAAGTATAGTGGATTAAATTTAAATCAGGACAAGGCGACGAAGCTGCAGACAGTACAGATAGTACGGAACCGATTCACTTGGTGCTTCAGCACCTTAGAGAATCGTTCTCTTTGAGCTAAGGCGAGGCAACGCCGTACTGGTTTAAAGTTAATCCACTATATAAACGAACGGGGTCGTCTGAAATATTTTCAGACGACCTTTTGGTATCCGCTTTGTTACGACGCTTTGAACTTTTCCTACCTGCCATCCGACCGGCAACCTCAAATCCGGATTGTGTCGGCTAGAGGCGTTTTCCACTCAGCCACGCATCACCGACAACTTCAAAAACATAAAGGTCGTCTGAAATCTTTCAGACGACCTTTTTATGATCAAACCATCAGTTGCTCAACACATCCACGCCTTTGGGCGGGGTGAACTTGAATGCGCCGCGCGAGAGGTTGGGCTTGGTGTTCAAGCCGCCGAAGGTAATGGAGGTTTGGTTGCCGAAGCTGTCTTTCAGCTGCATGGCGGCGAGGTTGTCGCCTTTGAAACCGATGCGGATGTATTGGTAGCCGGCGTTGTTTTTCTTAGGCGTTGCCAAGACGTAGTCGATGCCGTTGGACGAGCCGTCTTCTTTGAGGGAGTAGCTGCTGTCAAGGGCGTTTTTGTTGGAAAGGATGGCGGCGGGGCTGTCGCCGATGGTTTGGTCTTGGGCGGACTTGGTCACTTGTGCCAAATCAACGTCGTAGAGCCAAATGGTTTGACCGTCGCCTACGATGGTTTGTTTGTAGGGTTTGGTGTATTCCCATTTGAAGAGGCCCGGACGCAGGATTTTGAACGTGCCGTGTGCGGTTTGGGTTTTCTTTTTGCCTTGGACGGTTTGGGTGAAGCTGCCGCTGATACCGTCGGCGTCGTTGTTGAATTTCTTGAGTGCATCCACTGCGCCTGCCTGTGCGAAACCGATGGTCGCGGTCAGGGAACAAGCGGCGAGGAATTTGAACAGGTTGTGTTGTTTCATCATTATTTTTCCTTGTTGGAAGGGGTGTGGCGCCCAGTATCGATGTTACAAAATAACAATGCAAGCCGCTTATGAGCGGTTTACATTTTGCAAACAGTGTTTTCCGAGGGCTAATTTTTTGAAGCTGCGGGATTTTTTCCTGCGGAAAAGACAATCGGGTTTCACAATTCTTTAATGTATGCCGACTGCGCAAACTGTGGTATTTAATGGTTTTTGACGCGCAACGCCAAATTGTAAAGATTATATTCCTTATATTGTTTTTTTTAAACGCTATAATGTTTGTTTTCCGAAAAACGGCAGACTTGGAATGAAACCTGATATCTATGCTTTGCTGGAGCTTGCCCTGCTTTCAGACGACCCCGATGAAAAAGGACGGCTGACGGACGAGGCGTTTGCCGCCGTTCAGAACATGGATGGTGCTGAAGCAAACGCGCCGCCGCTGGACTTCCGCCACGCGGGACGGCCGCCGAAGCCTGTTTTGGTCGCGCCGTCGCAACTGACGCCGCGCAAGATGAACACGGTCGAAGGCTATGCGGCGATGCTGCACGCGATTGCGCATATCGAGTTCAACGCCATCAATCTGGCTTTGGACGCGGCATACCGTTTCCGTACGCTGCCGTTTCAGTTTGTGCGTGACTGGGTACGGGTGGCGAAGGAAGAGGTGTACCACTTCCGCCTGATGCGCGAAAGGCTGCGCGCTTTCGGCTTCGATTACGGCGATTTCGAGGCGCACAACCATTTGTGGGACATGGCGTATAAAACCGCCTACGACCCGCTGTTGCGCATGGCGTTGGTGCCGCGCGTGTTGGAGGCGCGCGGGCTGGACGTTACGCCGGGGATACGCGCGAAGGTGGAACAGCGCGGCGATTCGGAAACCTGCGGCGTGTTGGACATCATCTACCGCGACGAAGTGGGTCATGTCGCCATCGGCAACCATTGGTATCAACACCTCTGCCGCGAACGCGGTTTGGAACCTGTCACCCTGTTCCGCAGTCTGATTGCCCGTTACGATATGTTTATCTTCCGCGGCTATGTGAACATCGAAGCGCGCGAAAAAGCAGGCTTCAGCCGCTTTGAATTGGATATGCTGGAAGATTTCGAGCAGGGTTTGAAACAAGGCAAAAAGGTCGTCTGAAAACCCTGAATCCGGATTTTCAGACGACCTCTGTTGAGGAACGTTATGTCTCACCATCACGAACACCATCATCACGCACACGCCCACACGCATACCGCCAACAAAAAAGTATTGCGCGTGTCGTTCATCATCATCGCCGCCTTTATGCTGCTGGAGGCGGTCGGCGGCTGGCTGACCCACTCGCTCGCGCTGCTTTCCGACGCAGGGCATATGTTCAGCGACGCATTTTCCTTGGGCGTGGCGTTGTGGGCGTTCAAACTCGGCGAAAAAGAAACCACGCTGCAAAAGACCTTCGGCTACAAACGTTTCGAAATCCTCACCGCCATGTTCAACGGCTTGTCGCTGGTGGTCATCGCCGTGCTGATTTTCTACGAAGCCGTCAAACGCCTGCTTTATCCGCCCGAAATCGCCACGCTGGGGATGCTCGTCATCAGCGTCGTCGGGCTGCTGGTCAACATCGGCGTGGCGGTTTACATGCTGAAAAACAGCGACACCGAAGCCAACGTTAACATGCGCGGCGCGTATCTGCACGTTTTAAGCGACCTTGTCGGCTCAATCGGCGCGATTGCCGCCGCCGTACTCATGATGGTGTTCGGCTGGAAATGGGCGGACCCGCTCGCCAGCGTGTTTGTTGCCGCGCTGGTCGGACGCAGCGGCTGGGGGCTGCTCAAACAAACGCTGCACATCCTCATGGAAGGCGCGCCCGAAAACATCCACACCGACGACCTGCTCGCCATCATCCGCAATACCGACGGCGTCAAATCCGTCCACGACTTACACGTCTGGACGATTACCAGCAATATCAACGTCCTATCCTGCCACATTGTCGTAGACGGCAGCATGACCGTGGCCGAATCCGAACAAATCGCCTACCGTATCGAACACGAGTTGTCCCACAAAAACATCGGACACTGCACCATTCAAATCGAAAGCGAACACCACCCGCATCCCGACAGCGTCTTGTGTGCCAACGAAACCGACAGTGTGCACCATCACCACCACTAACCCCAAAGGTCGTCTGAAACCCTTTTCAGACGACCCCATCGAAAAACCAAAGGAAAACACATGATACAAGCCGTATTGTTCGACCTCGACGGCACGCTCGCCGACACCGCCCTAGACCTCGGCGGCGCACTCAACACCCTGCTCAACCGCCACGGACTGCCCGAAAAAAGTATGGACGAAATCCGCACCCAAGCCAGCCACGGCGCGGCAGGACTGCTCAAACTCGGCGCAGGCATCATTCCCGACCATCCCGACTACGCCCAATGGCGCACCGAATACCTCGATGAATACGACAGCCGCTACGCCCAAGACACCGCCCTCTTCGACGGCGTCAACGAACTCATCGCCGAACTCGACAAACGCGGCATCAAATGGGGCATCATCACCAACAAACCCATGCGCTTCACCGACAAACTCGTCCCCAAACTCGGCTTCGCCATCCCGCCCGCCGTCGTCGTCAGCGGCGACACCTGCGGCGAATCCAAACCCAGCGTCAAACCCATGCTGTATGCGTGCGAACAAATCCATGCCGACCCGCAACACACGGTTTACGTCGGCGACGCCGAACGCGACATGCAGGCCGGACGCAACGCGGGCATGAAAACCGTACTTGCCGACTGGGGCTATATCGCCGCCGAAGACCAAACCGAAACTTGGCCGTTCGACCACCGTATCGCATCGCCTTCGGATTTGCTCAAGATTCTATAGTGGATTAACTTTAAACCAGTACGGCGTTGCCTCGCCTTGCCGTACTATCTGTACTGTCTGCGGCTTCGTCGCCTTGTCCTGATTTAAATTTAATTCACTATATAAAACGAAAGGTCGTCTGAAAGTTTTCAGACGACCTTCTTCAAATCCGCTTCTTTATTTCTTCTTCAAATAAACGCCGCTTTCGATATGGTGCGTAAACGGGAATTGGTCAAACAACGCGGCGCGTTCGACAGTATGGGTTTGGCAGAGGGTGTCGAGGTTTGCGCACAGGGTTTCGGGGTTGCAGGAAATATAGATAATGTTGTCAAACTGCGAAACCAGCTTCAGCGTTTCATCATCGACGCCGGCGCGGGGCGGATCGACAAAAATCGTGGAAAAACCATACTCTTTCAGCGAGATACCCTGCTCTTGCAGGCGGCGGAATTCACGGCTTTGCGTGTAGGCTTCGGTAAATTCTTCGGCGGAAAGGCGGGCGATTTTGATGTTGTCCCTTTGGTTCGCTTCGATGTTCCACTGCGCGGCGTAAACGGAAGTTTTGGACACTTCGGTCGCTAACACCTGACAGAAATGCTGCGAGAGCGGCAAGGTGAAATTGCCGTTCCCGCAATAAAGTTCGAGCAAATCACCGCCGAGGTTTTGTGCAACATCACACGCCCAGCCGAGCATTTTTTCGCACACGCGGGCGTTGGGCTGGGTAAAGCTGCCTTCGACTTGGTGGTAGCGGAAGTTTTTACCGTTTACGTTCAGCTCTTCGGTGATATAGTCTTGAGTCAAAACGATTTTCTGCCCCCTACTCCGACCGATGATATGGATGCCCAATTCACGCGCCAAGGTTTCGGCAGCACTCTGCCACGCTTCGCCCAGTTTTTTGTGGTAAATCATGGTAACGAGCATCTCGCCGCTCAGTGCAGACAAAAATTCTACGGCGTACCAGCGGTTTTTGAGTTCGGGATTTTGCGCGGCGGCTTCGATGAGCTTGGGCATCAAGGTGTTGATGGATTCGGAGGCGGCGGGAAATTGGTCGCAACGTATCAGGCTTGCGCCGCTTGCTTTCTGCCCGCGCTCGAACATGGCGTAAAACATTTCGCCGCCTTCGTGCCAGATGCGGAATTCGGCGCGCATCCGGTAATGCTGTTCGGGGGATTCGAAAACTTGAATTTCAGGAAAATCCAAACCTTGAAAAAGCTGTTGCAAGTATTGGATTTTTTGGTCGAGCTGTTGCGTATAAGCGGTCATGTCAGATTAATCTAATAAAAACAATCAGCGCATTATAATATAGTTCAAAGAGCAGATTACGGCACTGCGCCAAAAACAGCAAACCCACCGCCCCAATACCCCATAAATGCCTTCTCAAGCAGTTTCAAAAAATTTTGGAAGCCACTCGGGCAGCCGTTATTTTTTTCTGATCTACAAGCAAAAAGGCATGCCTAAATTTCAGCGAAACTTCCGGCCCGGCATTCCATCGATTTACCCATTCAATCTATATTGATTAAGTAAAAATAACATTATAGAATATTCACTCTTTTTAACATTTCATCTTGGGTACCCATCATGTCCGCCAAACGCTTCCTCATTGCCGCCTTCTTGTCCGCTTCCGCATTCGCCGGTGCCGATGTTCATATTGATGAAAGCATCCCCTATCGCGATAAAGAAGAGATTGATAACCGCATCGTATCCGAGTGTTTAGAAGTCGGCAGCATCATGTCCGAATCCTTGCGGGAAAGCGCGGCAAAAAACGGTGTAACCGTCGTTCGCGATGGTCTGAAACAAGACACTTACGCAGACATCGCCATCACTTCCGCCATGAGCGCAGGCAATGCCTTTGTGGGACACGCCAAGGGCTTGGCTGTTTCTGTGACTTTGTATATTGACGGCAAACAAGTCAAAAAAACCACCTTATCCCGCAATTCTATGGGCGGCATGTTTGGCGGTTTTAAAGGTTCTTGTTCCGTCCTGAACCGGACTGCCAAAGTTTTGGGTACGGATTTGGCCAAATGGATTATCCAAGAACAGAAAAACGCTCAGGCTAAATAAAGCGTTTAATCAAAAGATTGGTCTGCAAGCTCCGCTTCTGCCGTCAAAACCAGTGATAGCGGGATATCGGTCACACGCTGTACCAATCTTCCCATGACGAGTCAGTGCGAATACAAACGCGCTCCTAAATATAGACAAAAAGGTCGTCTGAAAACATCCGCACCCATGCGAAACGTTTTCAGACGACCTGTTGCTTATCTTAACCGGGATAGAACCTTATTTCTTTTAACGCCCGAAGCCGATATAAGTTTCTCCGCTGCCTTGGTTGCGGCTGCGCCAAGTGTCTTTGGCACCGGTTTTCGAACCCAAGGGCGTATCTTGTTTGACCTGCCACAATACATCATTGCTGCCGCCGATAGGATGCGAACCGCGCATACCGACATAGCTGCCCATGTCGCTTACGCCGTTATTGGAAATTCTGTGGCTGCCGTATTGGGTGTTGGAAGCTTCCACTCCGGCTTTCAAATCGCCGTAAAAATGAACTTCCGCCGCAGCCAACGCAGGCAGTGCGAGTAAAGACAAAATCAGAATTTTCTTCATTATGAAATGCTCCTTATGTGACATCCCTTCTGCACAAGCAGGCGGGAAGGGTTAGTGCAAGGCGAATTCTACCGTCCTAAGCGTTTGTGTTTGAACGAAGAAAGAAAATTCATGCAAAGGGTCGTCTGAAAAATGTCAAATCAGATTCAAACTTCCCATGCCGACCGTATACGTTTTTAACTGCAGATGCGCTTCAAACCGAAGCCGCGCCTCGCCATCCGGGGCTTTACCATCCTGCGCAAAATGAAAACGCGCCCATCAAAACCGCAGCCATTACAGACACACCGGCTTTCGCTATAATGAATACACCCTCCACTTGGCGCGAAAGGAATATTTATGAATCCCGAAAACACCCTGTGTCTGATTATCGACATCCAAGAACGCCTCCTCCCCGCCCTGCACGACAAAGACGATATGCTGCACCACAGCCGTGTCCTGATCCAGGGGCTTCACGCCTTAGGCGTCCCGTTTGCCGTGACCGAGCAATATCCAAAAGGATTGGGCAAAACGGTTCCCGCCATATCGCTGCTGCTGCCCGAAACCACGCCCTTCATCGAAAAAACCCGTTTCTCCGCCCTCTCCCCCGAAACACACGCGATTTTGACGCAGGCAGCCGTCCAAAACATCGTCTTAATCGGCGCAGAAACCCATATCTGCATGCTGCAAACCGTATTGGATTTGCGCTTGGAAGGCTTCAATGTTTACATCCCCTTTGAATGCACGACATCCCGTTCCCCCACAAACAAAGAAAACGGGCTGGCGCAAATGCGCGAAGCCCGCGCCACCGTTTCCAATGTGGAAAGCATTTTGTTCCAATTGCTGGGCGACGCCCGCCACCCCGCCTTCAAAACCGTTTCCAAACTGATTCAATAGCCTGTTAAGGTCGTCTGAATGCAATACACCATCACCGAAGCCGCCAAAACCGATCTGCCCGACATTGTCGAGATTTACAACAGCACCATAGCCGCCCGCCAATCCACTGCCGACCTGACGCCCGTCAGCATTGCCGAACGCGAACCTTGGTTCGACGCGCACGGCGGCAAGCGGCCTCTGTATGTATTGAAAAATAAAGACGGTACGGTTTTGGCATGGTGCAGCCTCAGCGACTACTACCCGCGTCATGCCTATCACATCAGCGCAGAAATCAGCCTCTATGTCCGCCATGACGCGCGCGGTATCGGCGTGGGCAAAATCCTGCTGCAAAATGTGCTCGAACGCGCACCGTCCTTGGGCATTAAAAACATATTGGCAGTCATCTTCGGACACAACTACCCCAGCCTGCACCTGTTTCACCAGTTCGGCTTTACGGAATGGGGACGATTGCCCGCCGTATGCGACTTAGGAACGCAGCAAGCCGATGTTGTCATCTTAGGCAAAAAATTAGTCGATTGAATCCCCGACAGCCAAACCGCAAACCTTTCCCAAACACTACCCGCTCCAAACCAAAATGACCGCCCCCCAAATCTGCCCCTGCCCTTCAGGACAAGCCTACAACGACTGTTGCGCCCCGTTCCACCGTCACGAAAGCCTGCCGCAAACCACCGAACAGCTGATGCGCTCCAGATACAGCGCCTATGTTTTGCACGATATCGCCTATATCGTTGAAACAACTGTCCCTTCCCAGCAACACCTGCTCGATCAAGCCGATATGCTGGCATGGAGTCAGACGACCCATTGGCTGGGTTTGGAAGTCATACAACACGCCAATGTCGGCAAACAACACGCCCAAGTCGAATTCAAAGCCTATTTTCAAGACGGTCAGGAAACAGCCTGCCATCATGAATTATCCGCCTTCGTCAAAATCGGTAACCGCTGGTATTTCATCGACCCGACCACACCCTTACCCGGCATGAAACAAGACTGCATCTGCGGTTCGCACAAAAAATTCAAAGCCTGCTGCGGCCGTTTTTTCAAATAACAAACCCTGCCCATCCGCAGGAAAATTTGAAACCATGCCCGCAGACAGGCTGCATCTCCTGAAAACACCGATTTCAAAAATGCCGCCAATCCTTCCCGCTTTCCCACCTCAATCCGCCTGAAAAACAGACCTTTCCGTTATAATTCCCTTTTTCCCGCCCCATTCCTCAACAGCCGCCATGAAAGCCGCCTTTTTCCTCCTCTACCTCATTCAGCTCCTGCCCTTCAAGGCCATACACAAAATCGCCGACGCAGTGGGCATCCTTGCCTATTACGCCGTCAAACCGCGCCGCAAAGTCGGCGAGACCAACCTCAGAAAATGCTTTCCAGAATGGAGCGAAGACAAGCGCAAAGCCGTGCTCAAACGCCATTTTCAACACATGGCGAAGCTGATGCTCGAATACGGCCTGTATTGGTACGCGCCTGCCGAAAGGCTGCGCAAACTCGTGCATTATCAAGACAAACACCATCTTGATGACGCACTCACGGCGGGCGAAAAAGTCATCCTGCTTTATCCGCATTTCACCGCATTTGAAATGGCGGTTTACACCCTCAATCAGGACGTGCCGCTGACCAGCATGTATTCGCACCAAAAAAACAAAGCGTTGGACGAACAAATCCTCAAAGGCCGCCACCGCTACAACAACGTCTTCCTCATCGGCCGCACCGAAGGCCTGCGCGCGATTATCAAGCAACTGCGCAAAAGCGACGCCCCCTTCCTTTATCTGCCCGACCAGGATTTCGGACGCAACGACTCCATTTTCGTCAACTTCTTCGGCATCCCCACCGCCACGATTACAGGTTTAAGCCGCATCGCGGGCATGACGAAAGCCAAAGTCATTCCTGCCATCCCTACGCGCAATGCCGACAACACCGTTACGCTGCGTTTCTATCCGGCATGGGAAAACTTCCCTTCAGACGACGTTGTAGCCGACACCCAACGCATGAACGACTTTATCGAAGCGCGGGCAAGGGAAAATCCCGAGCAGTATTTTTGGCTGCACAAACGCTTCAAAACCCGTCCCGAAGGCGAACAGGGATTTTATTGAATTACATACAGTTACAACAAAAAGCAAAGCCCGTCATATTCGGGCTTTTATCATTTCTATTAAATCGAAAATTAACAACGATAGTAACAAATCTTCAATTGAGAATTTTTCACATTAACTCTTTGGATAAACTGGATATTCAACCCCATTAAACGGGCAACAGAGGAAAAAACCGGCGTATTTCCCGTAAAACATAAATATGATGC
>CAUOMQ010000060.1:0-14599 GCA_963456805.1 uncultured Neisseria sp.
GTACTGTCTGCGGCTTCGTCGCCTTGTCCTGATTTAAAGTTAATCCACTATATTCAATAAACCGCAACTTGAAAAACAAATCAGTGCCGCATTACCTGCGCCATGTACAGATTGCGATTGCCATCCTATATCGAAAACATATTAATACACCACAAAACCCAAAATTATTTAATCACCCGATTTTCTATTCCATTAGCAACAAAAATAGAGCCATCTCCACATAATCACAAAGTATTACTTGCCGTTAAAACCAGGTTTTAAGATTTGTAAATTTGACATAGGTCAAATTATTGCAAATAATGGATTCATATAATGTTAATGTTTAGAGTATCGAATAATCGGGAACAGCCATGTCCTGCCTAAAAACGAAACACACATCAGGCATCTTGAATACGATGCTGGCGATGTTTGCCGTATTTGTCCTATTGTTTTCGACACTGCCCGCTTACGCTGAGCGTTTGCCTGACTTCCTGTCAAAAGTCCAGCCTTCGGAAATTTTTCCGGGTGCAGACCGTTATGGCAAGCCTGAAGGCAAGCCTATGGTTGCCCGTGTTTATAAGGGCGACGAGCAGTTGGGTTTGGTGTATATCACGACGGACGTAGTCAATACACGCGGCTATTCGAGCAAACCGATTGATACGATGATGGCTTTGGCCAACGACGGAACGATCGCCGGTGCGAAGCTGGTCGATCACCATGAGCCGATTATGCTTATTGGTATCCCGCAGTCGCGTGTGGATAAATTCATCAATAAGTATATCGGTTTGAATTTTATTAAAAATCCACCTACTCCGGGCGTTGCCCCCGGGGACATCATCAGTGGCGCGACCGTTACACCGATGGTGATTAACGACAGTATCCAGCGTTCGTTCAAAGTTGTTGCCGGCAAATATGGTTTGGGCACTGACAAAGCCGTTCAGACGACCTCCGCCAATGCTGCGGATACGCAACAGGCTGTCGCACCTGCGGCTCAAACCCGACCTCGCCGCGCTGTCAACCCTGACAAACAGGACATCCAATCTTGGAATGCGCTGCTGGAACAAAAAGCCATCGGTCATCTGCACATTACTGTTGACGAAATCAACAAGCTGTTTGAAAAAGGCGGCAAAGCAGGTGTTGCCGAACACGCCGAACAAGGCGCAGGCGACGATACCTTTATCGATTTGTACACTGCCGTAGTCAGCCAGCCTTCCATCGGCAAAAGCCTGTTGGGCGAGGAAGGTTGGAAAAACCTGCAAAACCGTCTGCAACCTGGTCAACAAGCTGTCTTGGTTGCCGGTGAAGGTCGTTATTCTTGGAAAGGTTCGGGCTATGTCCGCGGCGGTATTTTCGACCGTATCGAGATGATTCAAGGCGAAAACAGCTTCCGCTTCACCGACGCGCAACACGAACGCTTGGTTGATTTGGCAGCCGAAGGCGCGCCCCACTTTAAAGAAGTATCTTGGTTTACGATTCCCGAAGGTGTGGAATTCGATGCTGCCGAACCTTGGCGTTTGCAGTTGATGGTTCAACGCGTACTGAGCGTAAACGACAAAGCATTCGTAACCGCCGATTTGGATTACGAGCTGCCTCAAGGTTACTATGTCGATGACCCGAAAGCACCGCCTGTCGAAATCAGCGCACCTGTCGAACCGACAGCCGCTCCTGCCGCCGAACAAGCCTCAGACACTAAAGGTATAGCCGAAGAAGCCTCTTCAAACGACGGTGCGTCCAACCAACTCTGGAAACAGGTGTGGAAAGCGAAACAAGGACAAATCGCCGTAGTCGGCATCGCCTTGACCATCCTGCTTTTGGTCTTCCTGTTCCAAGACTGGATTGTCCGCTATGAGAAATGGTACGACCGCTTCCGCCTGGTATTTCTGACATTTACCCTGTTCTATATCGGTTGGTACGCTCAGGCGCAACTGTCGGTCGTCAATACGCTGACGCTGTTCTCCGCCATCCTGACCGAATTCCGTTGGGACTTCTTCCTGATGGATCCGATTGTGTTCATCCTGTGGCTGTTTACCGCCGCAACCATGCTGCTGTGGAACCGCGGTACATTCTGCGGCTGGCTCTGCCCCTTCGGTTCGCTGCAAGAGTTGACCAACCGTATCGCCAAAAAATTGGGCGTGAAACAGATTACCGTGCCGCACCTGCTGCACACGCGCCTGACTGCGATTAAATACGTCATTTTCTTCGCACTGTTGGCAATTTCCCTGTACGATTTGGGCACGGCGGAAAAATTCGCAGAGGTAGAACCTTTTAAAACGGCGATTATTTTGAAATTCGTCCGCGAATGGTGGTTTGTCGCGTTTGCCGTTACCCTTTTGGTTGCCGGCCTGTTTATCGAACGCTTCTTCTGCCGCTATCTGTGCCCATTGGGCGCGGGCATCGCCCTACCCGGCCGCTTCCGCGTATTCGACTGGCTTCGCCGTTATAAAATGTGCGGCAACCCTTGCCAAATCTGTACGCACGAATGCCCCGTTCAGGCGATTGCACCGGAAGGCGACATCCATCCGAACGAATGTATCCAGTGCCTGCACTGCCAAGTCATGTATCACCATGACACACGTTGCCCGCAAGTTGTGGCAACCAACAAGAAAAAACAAAAACAGGCGGCGGCAAAAGCCGACCCCGAAACCGCATCTGCAAAACAGCAGCCTGGGGAGCAGGTTGTGCAGTTTGTGAAAAAAGAAACCGCCCCTAAAGCCGGCGAATAATCTGAAACCCTAAAGAAATACCGGGTCAACCGTACCCACACTTATAAACATAAATACGTTTTTTCAATCGGCAGGTCGTCTGAAAACGCCGGCTGCCGAATTTTATCCAAGGAGTGTTGTATGTCAGACGAAAAATTAGAACAAAACGGCTTAAGCCGTCGTTCATTCTTAGGTACTGCCGCCGTTTCAGGCGCAGGTATTGCCGGCGCCGGTCTGTTGGGTTTGGCGGGCTGTTCCAAAGAGGGTGGCGATAAAGCCGCCGCTTCAGGTGCTGCGCCTGCCGCCAAAACCGAGTCTCATGCCTCTGCCGAACCGGGCAAACAGACTTCCGAAGTCGGTCCGGGCGAACTCGACCAATACTACGGCTTCCTCTCCGGTGGCCAATCGGGCGAAATGCGCTTGATCGGCGTACCTTCCATGCGCGAACTGATGCGTATCCCCGTGTTCAACATGGACAGCGCGACCGGTTGGGGCCGTACCAACGAGAGCCTGCGTATTTTGAATGAAAAAAATACGCCGGAAACCAACCAGTTCCTGAAAGACAGCGGCCTGCGCTGCTACCCTAACGGCGACTTGCACCACCCTCACTTGTCGTTTACCGACCAGACTTACGACGGCCGCTACGCATATGCCAACGACAAAGCAAACAACCGCGTTTGCCGCGTCCGCCTGGACTTCATGAAAACCGACAAAATCACCGAAATCCCTAACGTTTCCGGTGTACACGGTCTGCGTCCGCAACGTTATCCGAAAACCGGCTATGTCTTTGCCAACGGCGAACACATCGTACCGGTAAGCGGCGTGGGTACTTGGAACGACGCCAAAACTTGGAATGCCGTTTATACCGCCATTGACGGCGAAACCATGGACATCGCATGGCAAGTATTGGTGGATGGCAACTTGGACAACGGCGATGCCGACTACCAAGGCAAATACTCCTTCTCCACCTGCTACAACTCCGAACGCGCCCTGACCGTACAAGGTGCTTCTTCCAACGAGCAAGACTGGTGCGTAGTCTTCAATCTTGCCGCCATCGAAGAAGGCATCAAAAAAGGCGACTTCAAAGAAGTCAACGGCGTGAAAATGCTGGACGGCCGCGCAGAAGCCAATTCCCCTTACACCCGCTACATCCCCGTGCCGAACTCTCCGCACGGCTGTAACGCTTCCCCTGACGGCAAATACATCATGCTCAACGGCAAACTGTCTCCGACCGTTACCGTATTGGACGTCAGCAAACTGGACGATTTGTTCGCCGGCAAAATCAAAGAGCGCGACGTGGTTGTCGCCGAACCCCAACTGGGTCTCGGTCCTTTACACACCGCGTTTGACGGCCGCGGCAACGCCTACACCACGCTGTTTATCGACAGCCAAATGGTCAAATGGAACATCGACGACGCCATCAAAGCCTACAAAGGCGAAAAAGTGGATCCGATCAAACAGAAACTCGACGTCCACTACCAACCCGGCCACAACCATACGACCATGGGCGAAACCAAGGAAGCCGACGGCAAATGGCTGGTATCTTTGAACAAATTCTCCAAAGACCGCTTCCTCAACGCCGGCCCGCTGAAACCGGAATGCGACCAGTTGATCGACATTTCCGGCGACGAAATGCGCCTGGTACACGACAACCCGACCTTTGCCGAACCGCATGACCTGTGTCTGGTTGCCGCTTCCAAAGTCAACCCGAAAAAAACCTGGGACCGCAAAGACCCATGGTTCTGGCAAGACGCTGTGGAACAGGCGAAAAAAGACGGTGTCGAGCTGGAAAAAGCCGCCAAAGTCATCCGCGAGGGTAACAAAGTCCGCGTATACATGACTGCCGTTGCGCCTGCGTACAGCATCCCTCAATTCGAAGTCAACCAAGGCGACGAAGTAACCGTATATGTGACCAACGTCGAAACCATCGAAGACTTGACCCACGGCTTCACTTTGGAAGGCTACGGCATCGCCATGGAAATCGGCCCGCAAGCTACCCAATCGGTAACCTTCAAAGCCGTCCGTCCGGGCGTACACTGGTACTACTGCCAATGGTTCTGCCACGCCCTGCACATGGAAATGTCCGGTCAAATGATCGTTAAACCCCGATAATCGGGTTTGACGGTTTATCACTGACTTAACGGAAAGGTCGTCTGAAAAAACTTTCAGGTCTTAGCGAAACCCGCTGCCCTCGTTTTCAGACGACCTTTTATAGCAGAACCGTTTGGACGCAACAGACTGTTCCGCTATAAAACAAAAACACGGCCCTCACAGGCAGGCATCACCGTGCCGACGCTCACCGCACGAATCAGAGGAACTCCATGCACACACCCCAATTCAAAACATGGCGACGCGCTGTCCTGACATTTATGTTCGGCGGCATGATTCAGACGACCTTTGCAGCCACCATCGACGTTTCCCCGACCGACAACCTCCCCGAAGTCATCGCGCGCGCGCAGGCAGGCGATACGCTCAAGCTCGCCTCCGGCACTTACAAAACCAAACTGCTTATCGACAAACCCATCACCATCGAAGGTCCTGCCGACCGCTCCGCCAAAATCGAAGGCGACCGCACCGGCCGCACCATTGCCGTCATCGCCCCCGACGTTACCCTGCGCAACCTCACCGTCACCCGTTCCGGTATGAGCCTGCCCGCCATGGATGCCGGCATCTACCTCGAAGAAACCGCCCCCCGCGCCTTAATCGAACACAACAACATCCTCGACAACTCCGTCGGCGTATATATCCACGGCTCTGCCGAATCCATGGTGCGCGAGAACAAAATCGTCGGCGACTCCACCCTGCGCGTCAACGAACGCGGCAACGGTGTAACCGTCTGGAACGCCCCCGGCGCGCAAGTCGTCAGTAACGACATTTCCAAAGGCCGCGACGGCATTTTCTCCAACACCAGCAAAAACAACACCTATAAAAACAACCGCTTCAGCGACCTGCGTTTCGCCGTCCACTATATGTACACCAACGACAGCGAAGTCAGCGGCAACATTTCCGTCGGCAATAACATGGGCTACGTTTTGATGTTTTCCGACCGCCTCAACGTGTACGGCAACATCGCCGTCGGCAGCCGCGACCAAGGCATCATGCTCAACTACGTCAACTATTCCGACATCCACGACAACATCATCAACAAAGCCGGTAAATGCGTTTTCGCCTACAACGCCAACTACAACAAAATCGTCGCCAACCATTTTGAAAACTGCCAAATCGGCATCCACTTCACCGCCGCCATCGAAGGCACCACCCTTTCCGACAACGCCTTCATCAACAACGAAAGCCAAGTCAAATACGTCAGCACACGTTTTCTTGACTGGGGCGAAGGCGGACGCGGCAACTACTGGAGCGACAACAGCGCGTTCGACCTAGACGGCGACGGCTTCGGCGACAGCGCATACCGTCCCAACGGCATCATCGACCAAATCATCTGGCGAGCGCCTGTTTCCCGCCTCCTGATGAACAGCCCCGCCATCAGCATCGTCAAATGGGCACAATCGCAGTTCCCCGCCATCCTCCCCGGCGGCGTGATCGACAGCAAACCGCTGATGAAGGCAGGCAGCAACAAAACCACCACCAAATACGAAGCCATGAAAGAACAACTGTTGCAAGAAGCCAAAACCCATCAGTCCGAATGGAGCGATGCCGAAAACGGCTCATTGAACTAAGCGGAACCGGCAAACACGCCCCGCAAGGTCGTCTGAAAACTTTTCAGACGACCTTAAAACCCCGCCGCAGCAAGGTTTTGCCCCTCATTGCCGTACCAACGGAAATCCGCCACAAATACGGTGCAACCCGCAACGCAGTCAACAGTCGAAAACACCGCCCCATAACAAACGTCGTCTGAAACCCTTCTCCCTTTTTCAGACGACCCCATACAAAGAACGCCCTTTTCAGACGACCCTCAACGTCGTCTGAAACCCAATCCACACAAGGAAGCACTCATGAGCGCACACCATGTCGAATTGAGAAACGTAACCAAACACTTCGGCGCACAAAAAGCCGTCAACCAAGTCGATTTAGTCTTGAAGGCAGGCGAAAGTGTCGGTCTTGCCGGACACAACGGCGCAGGCAAGTCCACGCTCATCAAACTGATACTCGGGCTGATTACCCCCACCGAAGGCGAAGTCATGCTGCTAGGCGAGCGCACCGGAAGTAAAGCGGGCGCGCAGTTGCGCAGCCAAATCGGCTACCTGCCCGAAACCGTCGCCCTACACCCTTCCCTCAGCGGCATCGAAACCCTCAACTTCTACGCCAAACTCAAAAAACAGCCGCTCACCAAAAACCACGAACTCCTCGAGCGCGTCGGCATTTCCCAAGCCGCCCGCCGCCGCGTCGGTACCTACTCCAAAGGGATGCGCCAACGCCTCGCCCTCGCCCAAGCCCTGCTGGGCGAACCCAAAGTATTGCTGTTTGACGAACCCACCACAGGCCTCGACCCCGCCTCGCGCCAAATGTTTTACGAAGTCGTGCGCGAACTCAACGGACGCGGCGCCACCGTTCTCCTCAGCACCCACGCCCTCGCCGAACTCGACGGCCACGCCGACCGCATCGTCGTCATGAAAAACGGCGTCAAAGTCGCCGACGGCAGCATGGACGAGCTGCACGTCCAAAGCGGACTCCCCCTCACCGTCAACATCCGCCTCAAATCCCCGCGTCCGTTAAGCGGACGCTGGCAGCCGCTTTCAGACGACCTCAGCTATCAGGCGCAATGTCAGGCTGAAGAACGCATGGCATTACTCAGCGAACTGGGCAACCTGTCCGACCTCGCCTATCTCGACATCCACACACCCACACTCGACGACATGTACGCACAATTCTTAAAAAGGGAGGACGTATGAACCCCGTTTGGATTATCACCGGAAAAGAAGTCCGCGACAGCCTGCGCAACCGCTGGGTACTCGCTGCCTCCGTCCTGCTCGCCGCCCTCGCCCTCTCATTGGGCTTCCTCGGCAGCTCGCCGACAGGCTCGGTTAAAGTCGATCCGCTGACTGTAACCGTCGTCAGCCTCTCCAGCCTGTCCATCTTCCTGATTCCGCTCATCGCCATGCTCCTCTCCTACGATTCCCTCATCGGCGAAATCGAACGCGGCACTATGGCGCTGCTGTTGAGCTACCCCATTTCCCGCAACCAAATCCTTGCCGGAAAATTCATCGGACACCTCATCATCCTTGCCCTCGCCACCACCGCAGGCTACGGAATTGCAGGCATCACGCTCCAACTCGCCAACGGCAGCTTCGACATCGCCGCGTGGAAACCCTTTGCCCTGCTGATTGCCGCCAGCGTCATTTTGGGCGCCGCATTCCTGTCCATGGGCTACCTCATCAGCGCGAAAGTCAAAGAACGCGGCACCGCCGCCGGTATCGCCATCGGCGTTTGGCTGTTTTTCGTCGTCATCTTCGACATGGCGCTTTTGGGCATCCTTGTCGCCGATACCCAGCAAACAATCACCGCACCCGTCGTCGAAACCGTCCTCCTTTTCAACCCCACCGACATCTACCGCCTGCTCAACCTGACCGGTTACGAGAACACCGCCATGTACGCAGGCATGGCAGGTTTGAGCGAACAAATCAGCCTGACCATGCCCGTATTGCTGACCGCGCAGATATTATGGGTTATTATTCCCCTTATCTTGGCAGCAAGAATTTTTGGAAAGCGACAAATATGAAAAAGATTTTACCTGCGCTCCTCGCCGCCCTGCTCCTGAGTGCCTGTCCTAAAGAGGATGACACCCCGCCGCCTGAGCCTCAGCAAATCAGCGACCGCGCCGTGGGGCACTATTGCAGCATGAACCTGACCGAACACAACGGCCCCAAAGCCCAAATCTACCTCAACGGCAAACCCGACCGCCCCGTCTGGTTCTCCACCATCAAACAGATGTTCGGCTACACCAAGCTGCCCGAAGAGCCTAAAGGCATCCACGTCATCTACGTTACCGACATGGGCAAAGTCAAAGACTGGAGCAAACCCAATGCCGACACCGCATGGATAGACGGCAAAAAAGCCTACTACGTCATCGAAAGCGGCTTTATCGGCGGCATGGGTGCGGAAGACGCCCTCCCATTCGCCGACAAAGCCCAAGCAGAGAAATTTGCCAAAGAAAAAGGCGGTCGCGTCGTCAGCTTCGACGAAATGCCCGATTCCTACATCTTCAAATAATCCCTTCCCATCAAAAAGGTCGTCTGAAAACCTTATCCATCAGGTTTTCAGACGACCTTTTTATATAGTGGATTAACTAAATCAGGACAAAGCGACGAAGCCGCAGACAGTACAGATAGTACGGAACCGATTCACTTGGTGCTTCAGCACCTTAGAGAATCGTTCTCTTTGAGCTAAGGCGAGGCAACGCCGTACTGGTTTAAAGTTAATCCACTATATCTGCGGTCTTAATCGGGCGATTCGGTTCAAATCACAAAATCCATCGCCGTTCCCTGCAAACTCTGGTCCATGTCTGCCGACGGGGTTTTAACCGAACGCCCCACCGGTTTGGCAGGCACGCCGACGACGGTGATTGACGACGGTACGTCCGCAACGACCACACTGCCTGCTCCAATTTTGGAATTGTCGCCGATTCGGATGTTGCCCAATATCGAAGCGTTCGCGCCGATCATCACACCGTCACCGATTTTCGGATGGCGGTCGCCGCCTTCCTTGCCCGAGCCGCCGAGCGTTACGCCGTGCAGGATGGAAATATTGTTGCCCAACACAGCGGTTTCGCCGGCGACGAAACCGGTGGCGTGGTCGAGCATCAGCCCATGACCGAAACGGGCGGCGGGGTGAATATCGACGCCGAACACTTCCGACATGCGGTTTTGCAGGAAATACGCCAGCGTTTTGCGGCCGTTTTGGTAGAGCCAGTGGTTGATACGGTGTGCCTGAATGGCGTGGAAGCCTTTGAAATATAAAAGCGGCAGCGAATATTCGTCGCAGGCGGGATCGCGTTCGTAAATGGCTTTCAAGTCGGCTTCGACGCAGTTGCTGATGCGCGCGTCGCTGCCCAATGCCTGCTGGTAGATTTCAAACAGGGCGCGCACGTCCATAATTGGGCTGCCAAGTTTGCTGGAGAGGTGGTAGGCGAGGACGGAATCGAGTGAATCGTGGCGCAACACGGTTTGGTGCAAAAAGCTCGCCAGCATCGGTTCGGCGGCTGCGGCAGTTTCGGTTTCTTCGCGGATGGTGTGCCACAAATCGAAATCTGTCGTATTGAGATGGTCTTTTTTCATGTTAGAGGCCGTCTAAAAATTAAGTAATGGCAGTATCTTACCGTTTATCCACATGACGGCAAAGCAGATTAACGCATAAATTTATAGCAGGTAATTCTAACCACGCTTGAAAAAATTTCAGACGGCCATATATGGGACAGCATTGAAAATCGCCAAATTTAAAGGACATGAATCATGACCGAACAAAACCAACCTGTCGAAGAAGAAACCGTTACCCCAGAAGCCGATACGGTGCAGCCGGAACCTCATGAACCACCGACTTACGAAGAATTGCAGGCGCGTATCGCCGAGTTGGAAGGGCAGTTGAAAGACAGCGAGCTGCGCGGTTTGGCGAACGAGCAAAACCTGCGCCGCCGCCATCAGCAGGAAATCGCCGATACGCACAAGTTTGCCGGACAAAAATTCGCCGCCGAAATGCTGCCCGTCAAAGACTATCTCGAAATGGCGCTGCTCGACCAAAGCGGCAATTTCGACGCGCTGAAAATGGGCGTGCAAATGACGCTGAACGAATTGCAAAAAGCGTTTGACGCCACGCACATCAAAGAAATCAACCCGCAGCCCGGCGACAAACTCGACCCGCACCAACATCAAGCAATGCAGGCAGTCGTCAGCGAGCAAGAGCCGAACACCATCGTCAGCGTCATGAAAAAAGGCTACACCCTGTCCGACCGCGTATTACGTCCCGCAATGGTTGTCGTGGCGAAACAAGAATCCTGAAGGCACCGCTTGATGAAGTTTATCAAGCATAAAATTTTCAGACGACCCTTCCCCGTCCCTCAAACCCCAATCCCGCTTTTGGAAAATCATTCCGATGATGCTCAATCGGAAAACAAAGACAAGGTCGTCTGAAAAACAAAATACCATCCTGTGGATAAATAGTTTAGCTTGTTGAATTTTATATAAAAAAAATTTCAACAAAACCCTTGAAAAAATATCGGGCAACCTTATTTACAGGTCAACGGAACAAAATGTTCCACACAATTATTAATTTAGAAAAATCTTTTTAGGAGCAACATCAATATGGCAAAAGTAATCGGTATCGACTTAGGTACAACCAACTCTTGTGTATCCATCTCTGAAAACGGTCAAACCAAAGTTATTGAAAACGCAGAAGGCGCACGCACTACGCCGTCTGTCGTCGCTTATCTGGACGGCGGCGAAGTCCTCGTCGGCGCACCGGCAAAACGCCAAGCCGTAACCAACGCTAAAAACACCATCTACGCTGTAAAACGTTTGATCGGTCATAAATTTGAAGACAAAGAAGTCCAACGCGACATCGAATCCATGCCTTTCGAAATCATCAAAGCCAACAACGGCGACGCATGGGTGAAAGCGCAAGGCAAAGAGCTGTCTCCGCCGCAAGTTTCCGCAGAAGTCCTGCGTAAAATGAAAGAAGCCGCCGAATCTTACTTGGGCGAGAAAGTAACCGAAGCCGTGATTACCGTTCCGGCCTATTTCAACGACAGCCAACGTCAAGCCACCAAAGACGCAGGCCGCATCGCCGGTTTGGACGTAAAACGCATCATCAACGAGCCGACCGCAGCCGCTTTGGCATTCGGTATGGACAAAGGCGACAACAAAGACCGCAAAGTAGCCGTATATGACTTGGGCGGCGGTACCTTCGATATTTCCATCATCGAAATCGCCAACCTCGACGGCGACAAACAATTCGAAGTATTGGCCACCAACGGCGACACTTTCTTGGGCGGCGAAGACTTCGACCAACGCCTCATCGACTACATCATCGCTGAGTTCAAAAAAGACCAAGGCATTGATTTGAAACAAGACGTGATGGCATTGCAACGTCTGAAAGAAGCTGCCGAAAAAGCCAAAATCGAATTGTCCAGCGGCCAGCAAACCGAAATCAACCTGCCGTACATCACCATGGACGCAACCGGCCCGAAACACTTGGCAATGAAAATTACCCGCGCCAAATTCGAAAGCCTGGTTGAAGACCTGATTGCCCGCTCTATCGAGCCTTGCCGCACCGCATTGAAAGATGCCGGCTTGAGCACCAGCGACATCGACGACGTAATTTTGGTCGGCGGTCAAAGCCGTATGCCGAAAGTACAAGAAGCCGTGAGAGACTTCTTCGGCAAAGAACCGCGCAAAGACGTGAACCCTGACGAAGCCGTTGCCGTAGGCGCAGCGATTCAAGGCGAAGTATTGAGCGGCGGCCGCAGCGACGTATTGCTGCTGGACGTAACCCCTCTGTCTTTGGGTATCGAAACCATGGGCGGCGTGATGACCAAGCTGATTCAGAAGAACACCACCATCCCGACCAAAGCGTCGCAAGTGTTCTCTACCGCTGAAGATAACCAAAGCGCAGTAACCATCCATGTGCTGCAAGGCGAACGCGAACGCGCTTCCGCCAACAAATCTTTGGGTCAGTTCAACTTGGGCGACATCGCACCCGCACCGCGCGGCATGCCGCAAATCGAAGTCACCTTCGACATTGACGCCAACGGCATCCTGCACGTTTCCGCCAAAGACAAAGGCACAGGCAAAGCAGCCAACATCACCATCCAAGGTTCTTCAGGCTTGAGCGAAGAAGAAATCGAACGCATGGTGAAAGATGCCGAAGCCAATGCTGAGGAAGATAAAAAACTGACTGAATTGGTCGCTTCCCGCAACCAAGCCGAAGCCCTGATTCACTCCGTGAAAAAATCTTTGGCCGACTACGGCGACAAACTCGACACAGCCGAGAAAGAAAAAATCGAAGCCGCGTTGAAAGAAGCCGAAGAAGCCGTGAAAGGCGACGACAAAGCCGCCATCGATGCCAAAGCCGAAGCACTGGGCGCAGCCAGCCAAAAACTGGGCGAAATGGTTTACGCACAAGCGCAAGCCGAAGCCCAAGCAGGCGAAAGCGCACAAGCCGAACCGTCTTCCGCCAAGAAAGACGACGACGTGGTAGATGCCGACTTTGAAGAAGTAAAAGACGACAAGAAATAATTGAGGCCGTCTGAAAAAAGCGCGAATCGCAAGGTTCGCGCTTTTTTTGTTTTTTGCTTGATGTGATGTTTTCAGACGACCTCTTGGGATGCGGCATTTCCATTTAAAAGCAAAACGTATCCGACATCCTGCCTTATAGTGGATTAAATTTAAATCAGGACAAGGCGACGAAGCCGCAGACAGTACAGATAGTACGGAACCGATTCACTTGGTGCTTCAGCACCTTAGAGAATCGTTCTCTTTGAGCTAAGGCGAGGCAACGCCGTACCGGTTTAAAGTTAATCCACTATAAAAACCAAAAGGTCGTCTGAAACCCAATACTATGATTTCAGACGACCTTTAAACAAAAACAATCTTGTCTTATTCCGAATAGGTAAACTTCGCGCGTTTGACGTTGCAAAAAATTTCATACGGAATCATACCGGCAGCTTCGGCGACTTCGTTGATGTTGACAACATCGCCCCACAATTCGACTTCAGCACCCAAACCTTCTTGGGAAGCGTCGAGTTCGACGGTAATCATGTCCATAGACACCCTGCCGATGATGCGGCTGCGTTTGCCTTCAACAGCAACGGGAGAATTGGTCGAGGCGCGACGCGGATAGCCGTCGGCGTAGCCGCAGGCAATCAGGCCGACACGGGTGGACTTGCTGGTGTAAAACGTCGCGCCGTAGCCGATAGGAGAATGAGGTTGCAGGACGCGTTCGCCGAATACGCGGGAAGTCAGGCGCATCACGGGTTTCAGGCGTTCATCCACGCCGCCGAACGGAGAAATACCGTAAAGCGCCAGACCGGCACGCCCCCAGTCGCGGCGCGCTTCGGGCACGTTCAAGATGGCGGCAGAATTGGCGAGGCTCTCTTCGCCTTCCAAGCCTTCACACGCCAAATCAAAGGCTTCAAGCTGCATTTCGGTCATGCCGTTGTCGGGTTCGTCGGCACAGGCGAAGTGGCTGAATTTGACGATGCTGTCGACGTGTTTGCATTGTTTCAGGGCGGTGTAGGCGGAAGTGTAATTGTGCGGGAAGAAGCCGGCACGGTGCATACCGGAATCCATTTTGAGCCAGACTTTGACGGGGTGCTGCCAATGATGGGCGATTAAGGCTTCAAGTTGCCATTGGCTGCCGACGCCCGGCCACAAATTGTATTTATCGACGGTAGCGTATTCCGCCGCTTCAAACACGCCTTCGAGCAATACGATGGGATTGGTAATGCCGCTCTCGCGCAATTCGACGGCTTCGTCCACGGTGGCGACGGCAAACCCGTCGGCAAGGTCGGACAATGCGTGGGCGCACCGTACCGCGCCGTGTCCGTAAGCGTCCGCTTTGATGACGGCGAGCATTTTGTCGCCGTGAATCTGTTTCAGGGTTTGATAATTGTGGCGCAGATTGCCCAAGCGGATTCGGGCATTTAATGGACGCATGATTTGTTCTTTCTGTTAATGAAGGTCGTCTGAAAATGGATATTTACGTTTTCAGACGACCTTAAAATATGGCTAATGCTTATAATTATAGGCTTAAAGACGCATTTTTTAAATATCCGATGCGCCCGCCCAATTAATTATCTTATTAATGGACAAGCATCAATCCGACTAATCTAAGATAAAAATCTCCGAATATTGGACATTTGAACGAATCGTCCAGACGAAGTTCTTGGTGTGAAAATACTTTTCGCAGGAAGCCTGCTTTTATAGTGGATTAACTTTAAACCAGTACGGCGTTGCCTCGCCTTAGCTCAA
>CAUOMQ010000061.1:0-14297 GCA_963456805.1 uncultured Neisseria sp.
TGACCCCGCTATGCCCATCCTCGCTTGGAACACCCCGCCCGCCCCTGCCGAACTTGCCCGCGTGATCGAAACCCGTCCCGCGCCGCTGCATCTGGTTGCCTGTCTGAGCGAAAACCGCATGCCCGATTTTCCTTTGTCCGATGCCCCGACCGAGTTGGAAGGTCGTCTGAAAACCCGCCTCGACCAAGCCGTAAAATGCCTTCAGTTCAACAGCGTCAACTTTCTGGAAAACCTGCTGCCCGACATACATCTCTGGTTTGTCCCGCCGCACCGCGCCGACAGCCTGCACGAACATTTCGACCCTATCGAATGGCAGACCGAAGCCGTGCCGCAAGCCGAGCCCAAGCCTATTAAACCTTGGTTCAGACGACCTCAATCCACCACCCCGCCCGAACACGCGCTGGTTATCGGCGCGGGCATTGCCGGAGCCGCGACCGCGCGCAAGCTGGCGGAACACGGCGTGCGCGTTACCGTTTTGGAAGCGGGCAAAGCGGCGCAAGGCGGCAGCGGCAACCGCCAAGGGCTGCTCTACGCCAAAATCTCACCGCACGACACCGAGCAAACCGAACTGCTGCTGGCAGGCTACGGCTACACCCGCCGCCTGCTGCAAGACCTGCTGCCCGATTCCGACGCCTGGGGCGGCGACGGCGTGTTGCACCTCAATTTCGACGAAACCGAACGCAAACGCAATCAGGCATTGGGTTTGCAGCAGCATCACGCCCACCTTTACCGTAGCGTGTCCGCCGACGAAGCCGCGCAAATTGCAGGCATAGACGTCTTTTCAGACGGCCTCTACTGGCCGCAGGGCGTATGGCTGAACCCGCCCGCCGTCGTCCGCGCCTTGCTGAATCACCCGCTGATTGCGTTGCACGAAGACACGCCCTTATCTGCTACCGAATACGACGGCGCAAACTGGATGGCACACACACCGCGCGGCAGCTTCAGCGCAAGCCACATCATCTACTGCATGGGCGCGCACAGCCCGAACGCCGCCGATGCCAACGTCTCCGCCCTGCCGTTCCGCCAAATCCGCGGGCAAACCGGCGTAGCGGCGGCAAGCGGTTTTTCCAAACGCCTGCGCTGCGCCCTATCCGGCGAAAGCTACATCAGCCCGAGCTGGCAAGGGCAACACTGTTACGGTGCAACCTTCGTCCTCAACAGCAACGACGACGCTTGGCACCCGCACGAAGAAACCGCCAACCGCGCCGCCTTGCAACAACTCAACCCGCCATTGGCGCAATCATTATTTGAACAAAACCCGCTTCGTTCGGTTTCAGACGACCTCTCTGACCCGCCGCAAGGACACGCCGCCCTGCGCTGCGACAGCCCTGACCACCTGCCCGTCGTCGGCGCACTCGGTGACATCGCCGCCATGCAGACCGCCTACGCCAAACTCGCGTTGGACAAAAACTACCGCCTCGACAACATCCCCTGTCCCTACCTGCCGAACGCCTACATCAACACCGCACACGGCACCCGCGGACTCGCCACCGCCCCCGTCTGCGCCGTCGCCATTACCGCCGACATCCTCGGCCTGCCCCAGCCCCTGTCCCAACGCCTGCGCACTGCCCTGCACCCCAACCGCGCCGTCATCCGCGCCATCGTGCGGCAGCAGCCTTTGCTTTGATGCGCAAGAGGTCGTCTGAAAAGCTGCCTGACCAAGCTGTCAATCGACCTCCGTTTCCACTATAATGTCGCATCCCATGCCCATACGGAACAGGCCGTCTGTTTTCAGACGACCTGTTTCTTTATTTCCGCTTTTTTAAAGTCTTACAAACACTTATGCTGCTCGACCTCAACCGCTTTTCCTTTCCCGTCTTCCTGAAAGAAATCCGCCTGCTGACCGCCCTTGCCCTGCCCATGTTGTTGGCGCAGGTTGCGCAGGTGGGCATCGGTTTTGTCGATACCGTGATGGCGGGCGATGCGAGCAAGAAGGACTTGGCGGCGGTGGCTTTGGGCAGCAGCGCGTTTGCCACGGTTTATATTACCTTTATGGGCATTATGGCGGCGCTGAACCCGATGATTGCCCAGCTTTACGGCGCGGGTAAAACCGGTGAAGTGGGCGAAACGGGGCGGCAGGGGATTTGGTTCGGGCTGATCTTGGGGATTTTCGGCATGGTATTGATGTGGGCGGCGATTACGCCGTTCCGCAACTGGCTGACCTTGAGCGATTATGTGGAAGGCACGATGGCGCAGTATATGTTGTTCACCAGCCTGGCGATGCCGGCGGCAATGGTGCACCGCGCCCTGCACGCCTACGCTTCCAGCCTGAACCGCCCGCGCCTGATTATGTTGGTCAGCTTCGCGGCGTTTGTGTTGAACGTGCCGCTGAACTATATTTTCGTTTACGGCAAATTCGGTATGCCCGCTTTGGGCGGCGCAGGCTGCGGATTGGCAACGATGGCGGTGTTTTGGTTCAGCGCGCTGGCGTTGTGGATTTATATCGCCAAGGAAAAATTCTTCCGCCCGTTCGGACTGACGGCAAAATTCGGCAAACCGGATTGGGCGGTGTTCAAACAGATTTGGAAAATCGGCGCACCCATCGGGCTGTCTTATTTTTTGGAAGCCAGCGCGTTTTCGTTTATCGTGTTTTTGATTGCGCCTTTCGGCGAGGATTATGTGGCGGCACAGCAGGTCGGCATCAGTTTGTCGGGGATTCTCTATATGATTCCGCAAAGCGTCGGCTCAGCAGGGACGGTGCGCATCGGCTTTTCGCTGGGGCGGCGCGAATTTTCGCGGGCGCGTTATATTTCGGGCGTGTCGCTGGTGTCGGGCTGGGTGCTCGCCGTGATTACCGTACTTTCCTTGGTATTATTCCGTTCCCCGCTGGCAAGCATGTACAACGATGATCCGGCGGTTTTAAGCATCGCCGCCACCGTCCTGCTGTTCGCCGGCTTGTTCCAACCGGCAGACTTCACCCAATGTATCGCGTCCTACGCCCTGCGCGGCTACAAAGTCACAAAGGTGCCGATGTTCATCCACGCCGCCGCCTTCTGGGGCTGCGGCCTGCTGCCGGGCTACCTGCTCGCCTACCGTTTCGATATGGGCATTTACGGCTTCTGGACGGCATTGATTGCCTCGCTCACCATTGCAGCCATCGCCTTGGTGTGGTGCTTGGAATTGTGCAGCAGGGAAATGGTCAGATCGCATAAGGTCGCCTGAAATTTCTTTCAGACGACCTCCATTGATATTTCATTTACGGCTTATTCACTTTTAAGGGGAAAAAATGTTTTCAACTTCTATTATAGAAAAACTTGCTTACTATGTTTATTGCTTGATTGACCCTAGAGACGGCAATATTTTCTATGTAGGTAAAGGCGTGGGCAATCGCGTTTTCCATCATGCCTTAGGTTCATTACAAGAAACAGAAACGCCAAGTGATAAAATTGCCTTGATTAGGGAAATACATAAAAGCGGAAACCAGCCCGTGTATTACATTCTGCGGCACAACATCCAAACAGACAAACAGGCTTTTGAATATGAAGCGATGGCAATAGACCTACTCTCCCTAGTCAAACCGAGCCAGCAGCCACTGACTAATATTCAAGGGGGCACGCATTCTTCAGAGGTAGGATTAATGAGTTTGTCGGAATTAAAACGAAAGTATGATGCTCAAGAATTAAAAACTGATAAACCCATTGTTTTAATTACGATTAATAACGAATACGAGAAACTGAAAAAAGATATTAGATCCGGGAATATTCCTGAAGCCGATAGGGATAAGGAAATTTACGAACGCACACGGAAATATTGGAAAATCGGAAGCCGACGTGAAAAAGCAAAATATACAGTTGCAGTCTATCGCGGCTGGACATTGGCAGTGTATGAAATCGAAAGATGGATTTCTGCTGACGATATTATTCAAGGCCGTTGGATGTTTGAAGGCAAGCCGTTACCAGAAGACTCCGACATTTATAAAGAAATCGTGAATAAGCTGACCTATTCTTCCCAAGAAAACTATAAAGCGCCCCAAAACCCCATTACCTATCGTAATTGTTAAATAATTAGTTTTCAGACGACCTGAATCCACAAAATCACAAATTATCATGCAACCCATCCAATACCAAACCGACCTCACCCCCTACAACACTTTCGGTCTTCGCGCCCAAGCCCAAGCCTTTATCGCGCTCGAACACGCCGACGAGTTGCGCGACATCGTCCGATTGCCTGAGTTCGACCGCAATACCGTTTTATGGCTAGGCGGCGGCAGCAATATCCTTTTAATGCAGGATTACGCCGGACTGGTCGTCCATATGGAAAACAAAGGCATACGCGAGATTGCGCGTTCAGACGGCCTCGTTTACATCGAAGCGCAGGCGGGCGAAATCTGGCACGATTTTGTCCTGCACACCGTCGCGCTGGGCTTGAACGGTCTGGAAAACCTGAGCCTGATTCCGGGTACGGTCGGCGCGTCGCCCGTGCAGAACATCGGTGCATACGGCGTTGAGGCGAAAGACGTGATTCACAGCGTGCGCTGCTTCGATTTGGATACGGAAACCTTTGTCGAGCTTTCCAATGCCGACTGCCGCTTCGCCTACCGCGAAAGCCTGTTCAAGCAGGAAGGCAAAGGGCGTTATGTAATTGTTTCGGTCGTATTCGCCCTGAAAGAGCGTTTCGAGCCGAATTTGGGTTACGGCGATTTGGCAGCCGCCGTTGCCGAACTGAGCGCGGGCAG
The DNA here is from genome assembly GCA_963456805.1 of uncultured Neisseria sp. Taxonomy (GTDB): domain Bacteria; phylum Pseudomonadota; class Gammaproteobacteria; order Burkholderiales; family Neisseriaceae; genus Neisseria. The sequence goes on from CAUOMQ010000061.1 coordinate 4,676, forward strand.
GGTGCCGACGGCGAAAGATGTTTCCGACGCAGTGTGTGCAATCCGCAACAGTAAACTACCTAATCCTAACGTACTTGGTAATGTCGGCAGTTTCTTTAAAAACCCCGTCGTCAGCGCGGAAAAAGCCGCCACCCTGTTGCAGCGCCATCCGGATATGCCGCGCTATCCGCAGCCCGACGGTTCGGTCAAACTCGCTGCCGGCTGGCTGATCGACCAATGCCGTCTGAAAGGCTTCCAAATCGGCGGCGCGGCGGTACACGACAGGCAGGCTTTGGTTTTAGTGAATAAAAACAATGCCTCTTCAGACGACGTTCGGAAATTGGCACAACATGTCTGCGATACAGTATTTACTCGATTTCAGGTAGAATTACACGCCGAACCCAATTGGCTGCCCGCTTCGTACAGCCTGTAAATCCAAGGAGTATGCCCGTGACCCGCATTGCAAAAACCAATACTTACACCCGCATCATCGACGCCAGCCTTGCGCTCTTCAACGAGGAAGGCGAGCGCAACATCAGTACCAACCATATCGCGGCGCATTTAGGCATCAGTCCGGGCAACCTCTATTACCACTTCCGCAACAAAGACGAAATCATCGTCCAACTGTTCAAACGTTACAGCGAAGCCCTGCTGGCATACCTGAATGAAGCCGTGTTGCCGTCTGATGTAGAAGACTCCATCAATTATATGGCGGGTATTTACGATGTCATGTGGGAATACCGCTTCCTCTTCAGCGACGTGAACACCCTGCTTGCGCGCAGTGCCGAACTTTTAGGCGAACACAATACCTTCACCCAAGCCAAAGTCTCCCCGCTCTTGGTCAACCTGCTCACCCAGCTCAACGGTCTGAACATCATCCAAGCCGACCAAACCGCCATGAACGACCTCGCCGTCAATATGTGGATGGTCACGAAATACTGGTTCGACTTCGACAGCTCCTTACGCGGGCGTACCAAGCTGACCGAAGACTCCAAAGCACGCGGCATCCGTCGTACCTTAAGCCTCCTGCGTCCCTACCTCTTGCCGGAACACCGCGAGGAATACGACCGGAAAATAGGCGGTGCGCAGTCATAATCTTCATGCCGTCTGAGCCTATTTTCAGACGGCATTCATCTATAAACATGATACATACCCCTCCTTCCGTCTCCCCCGACGCATCTATCTTGGGCCTAGGCTATCTCGGCCGTCCTTTGGCGCAGAAACTCTACGAACACGGCAGCCGCGTTGCCGCCGTCAAGCGCAGCCTGACTTCGGACGATATCAATCTGCCCATACACCTCGACACCCTCAACCTCAATCAAGACGACGTGTTTCAAAGCGCGAACCTTGCCCGCGATACAAGCTTTTGGCGGCACCACGCCGACAAACCCGTTTGGTTCTGCCTCTTGCCGCCATCCTCGCTGACGCATTACACCAACACCGTCAAACAATGGGCAGAACTTGCCCGAGCGTGTAACGTGCAACACCTGATTTTCACGAGCAGCACCAGCGTTTACGGCGATAAAGCGCGCGAATGCGACGAAACTTCCGCACCCGATCCGCAAACCGAGTCCGCCCGCCAAATCCTCGCCGCCGAGCAATACCTGCTCGACAGCGGCGTTCCGAACATCGACATCCTGCGGCTGGGCGGGCTTTATTGCGCCGAACGCCACCCCGTCAGCCGCCTCGTTCAAAAACAAAACATCCCGGGCGGCAACCGGCTCGTCAATATCGTCCACCGCGACATCGCCGTCGAAACCCTGTTTCAGACGACCCTCCATCCAAACGGCAGACGCATCCGCAACATCGTCGAACCGCACCATCCGACCCGCCGCGATTTCTACACCGCCGAAGCCGCCAAACTCGGTCTCCCGCCGCCCGATTTCGCGCCCGACGGCATCGGCGGCGGCAAAATTGTAAATACCGTTTCCGCCGACGGATTAAGCCTGTAAAATTGGCGCTCCGCGACCGTTTCAGACGACCTTTCGGCAGCGGCAAAACCAAAACCAAAAAACACAGTCTTACTTAACAACCCCAAGCCCGAAAGTATCGAGAACACCCTATGTCCGCCCTATTTCCCGTTATCAACCACCTGATACAGCAAAATCCGGAACATCAACAAGACCTGTCCCGCCTGTCAGGCAAAACCCTGAGCCTCAACCTCGCCGGATTCGGACTGACCGGACGCATCAATCACGACGGCTTCCTCGAAACCGCCGACCAACCCGCCGACACCCTCATCACCTTCCACCAAAGCGCCATCCGCAAAATCCTGACCGGACAAGAACCCGGCGTCGGCGACATCAGCCTCGAAGGCGACCTCATGCTCGGCATGACCGTCCTGCCCATACTCGGCAGCCTGCGCTACTACGCTTCAGACGACCTCGCCCGCATCTTCGGCGACTCACTCGCAGGCAGCATCAGCGGACGCGCCGCCAACATCGGGCAAACCGTCAAAAAAATCGGACAAAGCATAGCCGAGCAAATCAGCGATTTTTCCCGCGAACCCGAATCCCCCGTTATCGACGCCGCCACCCTGTCCGCCTGGATGGAAGAAGTGGACAAACTGCGCGACGACGTCGCCCGCCTCAACGAACGCCTCGACCGGCTCGAACGCGACATCTGGATAGACTAATTTTCAGACGACCCATGCCTATGAACAGCCCGTTTCACAACATCGGTATCGTAACCCGCCCCAATACCCCCGAAATCCAAAACACCGCCCACACCCTCATCCACTTCCTGCAGGGACACGGCCTCACCGTCTATCTGGACGAAATCGGCATAGAAGAACGCTGCATCTATGTTCAAGATACCGTCGGCTGCCACATCGTCAGCAAATCCGACTTGGGCAAACACTGCGACCTCGTCATCGTCCTCGGCGGCGACGGCACATTCCTCTCAGTCGCCCGCGAAATCGCCCCCCGCGCCGTACCCGTTATCGGCATCAACCAAGGGCATTTAGGCTTCCTCACCCAAATCCCCCGCGAAAACATGACCGAAGAGCTGCTGCCCGTCCTCGAAGGCAAATACCTGCCCGAAGAGCGCATCCTCATCGAAGCAGCCCTCGTCCGCGACGGACAAACCTTTCACCGCGCCCTTGCCCTCAACGACGCCGTCCTCTCGCGCGGCGGTGCCGGACAAATGATAGAGTTCGAAGTCTTCATCAACCAAGAATTCGTTTATACCCAACGCTCCGACGGTCTCATCGTCTCCACCCCCACCGGCTCCACCGCCTACTCCCTTGCCGCAGGCGGCCCCATCATGCAGGCAGGCTTGCACGCCTTCACCCTCGTACCCATCTGCCCCCAATCCATGACCAACCGCCCCATCGCCATCCCCGACACCTCCGAAATCGAAATCCTCGTTACCCAAAGCGGCGACGCCCGCGTGCATTTCGACGGACAATCCTTCATCGACGTACAAAACCTCGACCGCATCATCATCCGCCGCTACCACAATCCCCTGCGCATCCTCCATCCCACCGACTACCAATACTTCCGAACCCTACGCCAAAAACTGCACTGGGGCGAACAGCTCGTATAAACACCAAAGGTCGTCTGAAACCCGATTGCCAAGTTTTCAGACGACCTCATCCCTTCCCCCATTCCCAAACCAACGCCATCCCTATCTAACAACAAACGGACAAACTAAACCACACATCCGCCCTTTATCAAAAACGTCCCCAATCATGAACCGACAAAAAACCTACCTCCTGCTGACCGCCCTTTTCACCCTGATTTTCATCGGACTCATCATGCTCGGCGGCTACCTGCTTTCCATCCAAAGCAAACAGTTCGCCGTCGCCGCCTTCCTGTTCGCCTTCGGCGCCGTCTTCGCCCAAATCGGCAGCCTCGCCCTCTACATCCGCCACAAAGCCCGCGCACAAATCATGCGTGAGCAACAAACCGAATCCCATTAAGGCTGGGTATTGTTCGTTATCCGTTTGCCGGTTCTACAGGCTTTACATAGGTAAAGTTTTGTTTGCCGCATTGCTCCCCCCCCCCCCTTGCAATTTACACTGACACCGCATACAACTTGTATGTTCTTAAATCTTTCAACCCACGGGAGTAGACTTATGAAACAAAACATCATCGTTGTCTTATTCAACATCTCCAGCGAAGCTTATCAAGCCTTTTCTGAATTGAAAGCTTACTCGCAGACAACAGATGCTTTGGTGGCACAAGCCGTTTTGATTAAAAAGGAAAATGGTCTGATTATCCCAGCAGAAAGCACCGACTTTACCGCCAATACGGTCGAAGGCACATGGACGGGCGGCCTCATTGGTTCACTGGTCGGCATTCTCGGCGGTCCTATCGGTGTTCTGTTGGGTGGAGCTACTGGCGCACTCATCGGCAGTGATGCAGGCACTGCCCAAACATTGGGAGAGGGGTTGTTGCTGGAAAATACAGCCAAAAAACTGGATAACGGCAGTACTGCAATCATTATTTTGGCGCAAGAATCCGACGAAGCTGTATTGGATGCCTTCTTCCACCGTTTCAAAACCGTTATTCTCCGGCAAGATGCAGCCGTTGCCCAACAGGACGTATTGGCAGCAATAGAAGCGCAGGAAGAAGTGGCACGTCAGGCACACGAAGCGTGGAAAAAACAGCGCAAAGCCGAGCGCAAAGAGAAAGTGGAAGCCTTCAAGGCCGACATCAAACAAAAATTCGACAAATTGGCAGCCAAGTTGAAATAACACTGCCACCAACCCAAGGTATGTAACCGCTCAAATTTTCCGTTTCGGATGCATGCCAAACCGGTTTGAGGCTACCTGAAAATCTATTTTTCAGGTAGCCTCTCCCTTTTTCATGCCCCGCCAAACCATCATGCTCACCCCGCAAAGCTGCGACCTATTCCAACGCCCATTTTTCCAGTTCGCCCAAATCCGCCAATACCAGCCCGAAACCGAAGCGCAAACCAAGCAAGGCCGACTACAAAGCCGCGTGGCAAGTGTGGCGCACGTTGGTTTTACAGGTAGCCTCACAACTGGGCGCGGGCTTTGCCCCGCCGCATATCGAACGCTGGTGCAACGGCTGGCAGCGCGACCTGGCTAGTCGAAACCCTGCACCGCCTGCTGCCAGTGTACGAAGCCTGCCACAATGTGCGGCTGTGAGCGGAAGCAAGCTTCCCCCATCTGCCGTTAAGGCTACCTGAAATCTAAAAGAAACAAACAAAACCAATGACCAAACGCCGAACCTTCCTCATTCTGACCATCCTCTTCACCCTGCTCTTCATCGCATTGGTAACGTTGGGCGCCTACCTGCTTTCCATCCAAAGCAAACAATTCGCCGTCGCCGCCTTCCTATTCGCCTTCGGCGCCGTCTTCGCCCAAATCGGCAGCCTCGCCCTCTACATCCGCCATAAAGCCCGCGCACAAATCATGCGCGAGCAACAAACCGAATCCCGTTAAGGAAAACCCATGTTCGACAAAATCGTCCTCGCCAGCGGCAATGCAGGCAAACTCAAAGAATTTTCCCGCCTCTTCGCCGATTTGAACATCGAAGTCCTGCCACAATCGCAGTTCGACACGCCCGAATGTCCCGAGCCGTACCACACCTTCGTCGAAAACGCGCTCGCCAAAGCCCGCCACGCCGCCAAACACAGCGGCCTTCCCGCGCTCGCCGACGACTCCGGCATCTGCGCCGCCGCATTAAACGGCGCACCCGGCGTCCTCTCCGCCCGCTATGCCGGAGCAAACCCCAAATCCGATGCCGCCAACAACAAGCGCCTTTCAAACGACCTCGCCGACCAAGCCGACAAAAGCTGCCACTACGTCTGCGTCCTCGTCCTCGTCCGCCACGAAAACGACCCGCAGCCCATCATCGCCGAAGGCATCTGGCGCGGACAATGGCAGGCAGAAGCCGCAGGAACCCACGGTTTCGGCTATGACCCGCATTTCTACCTGCCCGAACACAACTGCACCGCCGCTGAACTTGACCCCGATATCAAAAACGCCGAAAGCCACAGGGGACAGGCATTGCGGGAATTATTGAAAAAAATCGAAGCCCTCTGAACAACAAAAACGTCGTCTGAAAACCCGCTACGCCGTTTTCAGACGACGTTTTCCATCCCGTTTATCCGTAAAACGCACCACCAAAGGAACAAAACTTATAAAATTTTTTCAAAAACTTATAATATCCAAAAAACAGCAAATATCCTTACTCAAAAATCCCCATCATAAAAACATAAAACACATTCTACAAACCACTCCTTGAAGTATTGATTACCGTCCGCACCCGACGGAGCGCCTGTTATAAAGACAATACAAGGAGTCATCACATGAGAAACTACCCCTTCAAAACCATCGTCGCCTGCCTCAGTATTTTGTGGCACAGCCCGCACCTGTGGGCAGCAGATGCGGTTACACCCGACACCGCCGTCCTCGACACTATCGAAGTCCGCGGCAAACGCCTGACCAAAGACCAGAAAGGCGAAGCGCAGCAATACAGCAAAAACGTCTCCAACGCCTACCTCGGCAAAGAATACCTCGAACGCTACCGCCCCGATGCAGCCGGCGACATCCTCAAGGGGCTCAACGGCGTGTACAACATGAATACGCGCAATGCGGGCAGCGCGATTACGCCCAGCATCCGCGGCATCGCCGGAAAAGGCCGTATCCCCGTTACCATTGACGGAACGGAGCAGACTGTCGACGTATGGATGAACAATTATGGCGTTGCTGACAGAAACTATGTCGATCCCGCCCTGTTCCGCAGTATTGCGGTAGAAAAAGGGCCGTCGATGACCCGAGGTGTCAAATCGGGAGTGGGCGGTTCGGTCGCCATTCAAACCATTGAGCCGGAAGACATTGTTCCCGAAGGGAAAAAATGGGGTATTCAGATAAAAGGCAGTTTTTCGGGCAATACGGCCAAGCCCCGCGTTGACAATTTGCAATACCTCGGTGTTGAAGACTACCGCACCATTCCAGGCAGGCCGACGGCAGACGGGGCGGCGGGCGCAGTCGCCGGAACGTTGGAGCCTTATCAGGCACTCGATTTCCAAGAGAAAAACCCGCCGCGCAGCCGCAGCAGCAAAATCGGCAATTTCAAAGACGACCGCTCGGGCATGGTTTCGGCGGCGTTTAAAACCGATATTTCAGACGGCCTGATTGCTTACAGCGACCGAAAAAAAGGCAATTACTTCAGCGGCAAACGCGGGGCGGGCGGCTATCTGAACAATCCTGAATACGACCCCGACAATGCGGATTTCGGTAATACGGGCGCGACCATGATACCGAACATGGCGAAGCTCTACCGCCCCGGCGAAGAAGTGTTCAACAGCAATGTGGCGAGCAAAAGCCTACTGCTGAAAAACAACTGGTATCTGCCCAACAATCAGAAAATCAGCCTCGGCCATATGCGCACCCGCGTCCGTTTCGGCGAAAACAACCCCTTTTACAACGCCATACTGCTGGGCTTCAGCAACGAGTTCAACTTCACCGGCAGGCCGCCGCTGGTCATACCTGCGCAAACGCTCAATTCCACCATCGACACCAAAAGCCATAAAATCAGCTACGAATGGAAGCCCGAAGGCAGCCGCTGGATAGACTTACAAGCGAATATCTGGCGCACCCAAACCACCAGCTCACGCCACCAGAGCGGCGGGCCGGATTTGGCCGTTACCTACGGCGATCAGGAATACGATAAGTGGGCGAACTGCTTTGTCCACAACAAGATTCCCAACGAATTTATCGGCAGGCACATCAGCGAAGGCATAGGCTGCCGCGAGCTGGTTGCCGAAGGGTTGGTTCCTGCCGAAGAGCCGAAAGATCCGCCTCCTGTACCCGGTGCATACCGCGTCAAATCAGGCGTAGAACAGCGCACCCGCGCCACCCGTACCGGCGCCGACATCAGCAACCGCATGCGCCTGAGCGACAAACTCGCCATGACCCTCTCCGCCAACGTCCAATATGAAAAACTGGACGAATCCAACCGAATCACCAACAACGACAAAGATATCTTCGACATCATCGGTGCCGCCACAGCCGCCACAGCCGTTGCCGGCCCGAGGGCGGGACGCCGCCACGAATGGGGGGCGGGAGTCGCTTTTGACTGGCAGGCGACCGACCGCCTGAACATTCAGGCAGGCATACGCTACGACAAATTCTGGGCTTACGACGATGCCTTGGCAAAAGCAAGGCGGGCGAGAAAAGATCCGTTTTATTCCGTCGATTTGCAAGGAGGGAAAAGCTCGGACGGCTACATACTCGGCAGCTATATCCCCTATTACGAACTGATTGCCAATAAAGAAGAAGCGGACGATGTGCGGAAAATCCTGAGAACAGAAGATATTGACGAGTCAAATCGTCTGATAAACGAATTCCGCAACAAATACGGTTATGACTATAACGATAAAGGATATTCGATTAACGGAGAAAGGCAGACCGGCGAAGTCATCTATGCCAACGCAAACGGCGACAATCCACAGGTAGATAACCCGTCCTTCAACCACGACGAAGCCGTTTACCGGCAGAAAGAAGTCTATACGCCCTATATCGACGGCAAATATCAAGGGCCGGTTTTCGCACAAGGGCAATTTAATGAAAAAGTAAACAATCCGCAGGGATTGCAAGGCAGCTATTTCAAATATTTAACCAATGCTGCAATAGATGATGTTAAAACACCCTATCTGCAAAAAAAAGAACGGGCGACTACGATGGGCAGTACCGGCGGCCACCGCCTCTATAAAAAGCCTGCCAACGAAGACGAAGTATGGCACATGCCCAAACACCTGAAAGCCAGCGCATGGTCGCCCGTTATCGCCGTCAGCTACGATTTGACCGACAACAGCCGCCTGTTCGCCCGTTTCGCGCAGGCGACCCGCTTCCCCAGCATTTACGAAGCAACCACCACCAACGTCAACCTGCTGGAAGCCTACAATACCGAATTCAACCTGAAGCCCGAACGCAGCACCAACTGGGAGGCAGGCTATTCATTCAATTTCACACCCTACTGGCAACGGCTGAAACACGGCAACATCCGCCTGACCTACTACAACAACACCATCAAAAACGCCATCGATATTACCGAAAACAAAAACCTGACCCAATACGACAAGAAACAAACCAGCGGCATCGAGCTGCAAAGCCGTATCGACAGCGGCAAATGGTTTGCCTCGTTCGGCGCAAACTACCGCTTAAAGCAGCGTACCTGCGACAAATCGACCGCCTTCAACTACGACGTCTATAACAACCGCATTCCCGAATGTATCGACGGCGGCTTCGGTGCCACCCGTTTCTATCAAACCATGCAGCCGAAATACTCGCTCAACCTCGATGTCGGCACCCGCCGCTTCAACAACAGGCTGGAACTGGGTATGCGCGGCATCTACCACAGCACCGTCGATACCGGCCAGCAGGACGAACTGGCGCGTCAAGGTTTAGCGCGGATTATGCAGGCATCGGGCCGCCCCTACCACTGGCGTTCCGCCTTGGTATGGGACGCTTACGGACGCTACAACTTCAGCAAAAACCTGAGCATGAACTTCAGCGTCAGCAACCTCACCAACCGCTACTACCTCGACCCGATGTCCAACGTCCCCATCCCCGCACCGGGACGGGCGTTACCGTTGGGTTTACAGGCAAATTCTGACGGGGCAATGCTTGAGAGGTCGTCTGAAAATTTCAGACGACCTCTCCGAC